>NZ_NEJX01000056.1:0-690 GCF_002113245.1 Pseudomonas sp. B13(2017) | reverse complement strand
GACCTACACCGCATCGGTCAACCACAAAGTCACCGGTTCGGACCTGGTGGTGAAGTTGGCCAACGGCCAGACCATCACCATCCCGGTGGGCGAGTCGTCTGCTTCGGTACCGTTCACTGCACCGAACAACGTCCACAACACCAACCTGGACCTGACCAACAAGATCACCGACATCTCGGGTGGCAACTACGAGAAGACCGTGGCGGTTGGCGAGCCAGTGACCACGGTCACCGACAACCCGGCGACTCCGGACGTCACCACGCTCACCCTGACCGCGACGGATACCGTGGCCGAAGGCGGCAAGATCACCTACACCGCCACCCTGACCAACAAGGCTGGTACCGACCTGGTCATCAAGCTGAGCAACGGTGAAACCATCACCATAGCCGCCGGCTCGAAGGAAGCCTCGATTACCATCGATGCCCCAAGCGACGACGTGTACGTCGATGCCGAAGACCTGAGCGTGACCGTCACCGGCACCACCGGTGGCGACTTCGAGAAGCTGGACGTCAGCAGCACTGCGGCTGTGACCAAGGTCACCGATACCATCGACACCACCACCGTGACCCTGACCGCGACTTCGACCGTCGCTGAAGGTGGCGTGGTGACTTATACCGCTTCGGTCAACCACAAGGTCACCGGTTCGGACCTGGTGGTGAAGTTGGCCAACGGCCAGACCATCACCATTCC
>NZ_NEJX01000055.1:0-743 GCF_002113245.1 Pseudomonas sp. B13(2017) | reverse complement strand
ATGAGCATCAGCAAAGCCATCCACATCGCCATGCAGGAAGAGATCCCCAACACCTACGGCACCTGTAATGCCTGCGAACGCTCCGGCCTGCCGATTCTGCTGCTGCGCGAGGCCTACGCCCCGCGCCCGGATACAGGGCGCCCCTATCGCCTGGCAGACGATAGCGAAATCATCTTCCACCCGATGCACACCGACCAGTTGCGCCTTCTGCGCCAGGGTTATGTCTACGTACTGCTCGACCAGGAAATCTGGCAGGCCTACGAGGTAGCGGCGGAAGGTACCTTGCAGCGCTTTCCGGTATCGCAGATGCCCTTGGGGCCACCCAGGTCGTTACCCAAGGTATGCGCCACCGAAGGCCACGATGTGATCGCCTCGTTCATCAACATCGATACCCTGCTCTACCGCAAGGCCTGGATCGCCTTCGCCAACGACCCCTGGCCCCGTGCGGTACTCGACCGCTATCGACAAGGCATCGCCGACAGTGACCCGGGCACCCTCGCCCGCTTCGTCGAGGTGGACCTGAACACCGCACGCAACGACCCTGCCAGCCTCGGCATCGCCATGACCGACAGCTTCCGCTTCGGCCTGGAACAAGTGCTGGAGTTCTCGACCTTTTCTTCTGCCAGGTTTACCAGCGCTCATGGCTTTTACAGCCGCCTGGGCCGCTGGCATGAAACCCGCACGCATGTGCGCAATGTCATCCAGCAGGAACAACTGCCCAATGGCCTGCTGGCGCTGACGCT
>NZ_NEJX01000006.1:0-272548 GCF_002113245.1 Pseudomonas sp. B13(2017) | reverse complement strand
CGAACCTTAACCCTTCGACGCCGAATAGATTGCGGCAAGCCAACTACGCATCCAGATTCAGTATTGCAGAAACTGGGAGGACCATAGATGTGGGAGCGGGCAAGCCCGCGAAGAGGCCGGTAAAGTCAGTGCATATTTTACGGGCAAAAAAAACGGCACCTGCCAGAGGTGCCGTTTTCATATCACGCGGTATTACTTGTGCAGCTCTTCCGCCGCATACAGCGTGTTCTCCAGCAGGCATGCGCGGGTCATCGGCCCGACGCCGCCCGGCACCGGCGTGATCCAGCCGGCGCGCGGCAGGGCGGTCTCGTAGACCACGTCGCCGACCAGCTTGCCGTCTTCCTGGCGGTTGATGCCCACGTCGATGACGATGGCACCTTCCTTGATCCACTCACCCTTGACCAGGCCCGGCTTGCCTGCGGCCACTACCACCAGGTCGGCGCGGCCGACATGGCCGGGGAGGTCCTTGGTGAAGCGGTGGCAGACGGTCACGGTGCAGCCGGCCAGCAGCAGCTCCATGGCCATCGGGCGGCCAACGATGTTGGAGGCGCCGACGATGACCGCGTTCATGCCGTACAGGTCCTGGCCGGTGCTTTCCAGCAGGGTCATGATGCCCTTCGGCGTGCACGGGCGCAGCAGCGGGATGCGCTGGGCCAGGCGGCCGATGTTGTACGGGTGGAAGCCGTCCACGTCCTTGTCCGGGCGGATGCGCTCGAGCAGCAGCGAGGCGTCCAGGTGCACCGGCAGTGGCAACTGCAGCAGGATACCGTCGACGGCCGGGTCGTCATTGAGGCGGTCGATCAGCTCGGTCAGGGCCTGCTGCGTGGTTTCGCTGGGCAGGTCGAACGCCTGCGAAATGAAGCCGACCTCTTCGCAGTCCTTGCGCTTGTGCGAGACATAGACTTGGGAGGCGGGGTCGGTGCCGACCAGGATCACCGCCAGGCCCGGCGTACGCAGGCCTTGCTGGCGACGCTCCACGACACGTTGAGCGATCTGCTGGCGCAGGCTGGCGGCGATCGCCTTGCCATCGATTAGGTGTGCAGTCATAGACGCGTGATTAACCATCGAGAAGGAAACAATTAAAGAGGGCGCATTCTCGCACGACATGGGCCAAGGGCAAAGGCGGGTGGTCGGGCAAATCCCCTAAGCCCTTAAATAATTTAAATTTTTTTGAGAAAGGTGTTGACGACTATCAGGCCCGCCTATAAGATTCGCCGCACTTGTCGGGCACAGCCTAGCACTGGTTGGCTAAGTCGGGCAGAATGAGTGGTTTAGCAGTTACCTGTTAAGGTCTCGTTCGGTTAGGCTTCAAGCTTAAGCGCCCGTAGCTCAGCTGGATAGAGCATCCGCCTTCTAAGCGGATGGTCGCAGGTTCGAGTCCTGCCGGGTGCGCCATTAGGCAGCTTTGGCAAGCAAGTAGGCTGTAATGCAATATGGTGGGCGTAGCTCAGTTGGTAGAGCGCTGGATTGTGATTCCAGTTGTCGTGGGTTCGATTCCCATCGTCCACCCCATATTCTTCAAAGGCGCCTCGATAGCATCTGGCGCCTTTGTTTTAAGCGTTACGCGGACGTGGTGAAATTGGTAGACACACTGGATTTAGGTTCCAGCGGCGCAAGCTGTAAGAGTTCGAGTCTCTTCGTCCGCACCATGCTTCTGTAAGGCTGTACCGCAACATCGCAAGACTGCAATATGGTGGGCGTAGCTCAGTTGGTAGAGCGCTGGATTGTGATTCCAGTTGTCGTGGGTTCGATTCCCATCGTCCACCCCATATTCTTCGAAGGCGCCTTGATCGTGAGATCGGGCGCCTTTTTGTTTTGCGCCCTGATCTGGTGGCGCTGCGCTCAGGCGAGGGCAGGGCTGTTTTCCGGTACCAGGCGCACCTCTACGCGATGCCCGAGGGCACGCGCTGCGCTGGCCAAGGTTGCCAGTGTCATGCCAGGGTCGTTCTGGTCGAGCGCCCGGTCAACCGCAGTGCGGCTGGTGTGCATGCGCTCGGCCAATGCCTTCTTGCTGATCTTCTGCGCTTTCATGGCCTCAGCGATCTGCCAGGCGATCAAGCGCTTCAGGGCAGCTGCGGATACCTCCTCTGCAAGGCCCTCGCCTGCCAGGAAGTCGTCGAAGTCGGAGCCGATATGTGTGGTCATTGCTTGTGCCTCTTTATGGCGGCTTGGCGCTGCCTGGCGGCGGCCAGGTCTGGCGCTGGTGTTTTCTGGCTCTTCTTGATGAAGCCGTGAAGCAGGACCATGGTGTTTCCATCCACGGTAAAAAGAACCCGGGCGATCGTGTTCTCAAGGTTGACCCTGGCCTCCCATAGGCCTTTCCCGAGCTTCCTGACAATGGGCATGCCTAGCGGCCATCCGATTTGTATTGTCTTGATCTCGGTTCCAATCAGGTGTTTGTGGGTGCGGGGGAGTGAGGTCAACCATTCGCGTACAGGCTCATTGCCGGCTTCGGTGCGAAAGAAGCGGACTTCTAGTGTTGTTGCGTTCCTGTCCATGGAAGTGTACCAAAAAAGGTACTCCATTCAAGCGCAGGGCAATCGCTTGTGCGATAGCGTGTTTCCCGCAGCGCTGTAGGAGTGTTCGCCGGGTTGCAAATCAATCGAGCCCGGCCCTTGCAATCCTCTAGTGACATCCCAATAAAAGCTGTTAGATTTCAGCCGGTTGAAACACCGGCCCATTTGGCCGGCAGAGGAACAGCCCGATGATCGCAAAAGAAGCCCGTCAGGCCCTGGCGCTACAGCGCTTTGCCGAGGCCAACCCGCAGCTGCTCGAAGAGATCCGTGAGCTGGATGCGCGCGAGCAGGCCCAGCAGATCGAGTGGGCGTTCGAGGATGCGGCCGAGGAGCAGGGTATCCAGCCTTGGGAGCTGGCCCTGCAACTGATCGCCGAAACCCCCGAGCAACTGCAGGCCATGCGCCTGGAGACGCACCGCGAGGTAGCCGAGGCGCTGGGGATGGAGTGGGAGGAGTACTGCCAGTTCAACGAAATCGACCCTGAATAAAGGCAGCGAATTCGTTCCTGGTAGTTGTTTGACAAGGTATTTCGGCTGCAGGTCGCCCCGGGCGTCGTGCGGCCCCCATTGAAGCAGGCCCGGCGTTATGTCGTGCGGGCCTTGAAAGTTAATCGACCGGCGTGGTTTCCCGTCGTCCCGAGTGGGGTGACTTCTGCTGCGCGACTCACTAGAATGCTTGCCCTTGATTCTGGAGTCGGGCTAACGCCGGCTAACGTCTGTGCAACGAGGAATATCCATGCAAGTTTCTGTTGAAAACACTTCCGCTCTCGAGCGCCGCATGACCATCGCCGTTCCGGCCGAGCGCGTCGAGAACGAAGTCAACAAGCGTCTGCAACAGACTGCCAAGCGCGCCAAGGTTGCCGGCTTCCGCCCAGGCAAAGTGCCGATGAGCGTGATCCGTCAGCGTTTCGAAGCCGATGCCCGTCAAGAGGCTTTCGGTGACCTGGTCCAGGCTTCCTTCTACGAAGCCATCGTCGAGCAGAAGCTGAACCCGGCTGGCGCCCCTGCGGTAGAGCCGAAGTCCTTCGAAAAGGGCAAGGACCTGGAATTCGTCGCCATCTTCGAAGTGTTCCCGGAGTTCACCGTTGGCGGCCTCGAGTCGATCAACGTCGAGCGCCTGAGCGCCGAAGTGGCTGACGCCGACCTGGACAACATGCTGGAAGTGCTGCGCAAGCAGAACACCCGCTTCGAGGCCGTCGAGCGCGCCGCGCAGAACGACGACCAGGTCAACATCGACTTCGTCGGCAAGGTCGACGGTGAAGTGTTCGCCGGTGGTTCGGCCAAGGGCACCCAGCTGGTACTGGGCTCCGGCCGCATGATCCCAGGCTTCGAAGATGGCCTGGTTGGCGCCAAGGCTGGCGAAGAGCGCGTTGTCAACGTGACCTTCCCTGAGGACTACCAGAACCTGGACCTGGCTGGCAAAGCCGCCGAGTTCACCATCACCGTCAACAGCGTTGCCGCTCCTGTGCTGCCAGAGCTGAACGAAGAGTTCTTCGCCCAGTTCGGCATCAAGGAATCGACCCTGGAAGGCTTCCGCACCGAAGTTCGCAAGAACATGGAGCGTGAACTGCGCCAGGCCATCAAGGCCAAGGTGAAGAACCAGGTCATGGACGGTCTGCTGGCTGCCAACCCGATCGAAGTGCCGAAGGCCCTGCTGGAAAACGAAGTCAACCGTCTGCGCGTGCAGGCTGTTCAGCAGTTCGGTGGCAACATCAAGCCTGAGCAACTGCCGGCCGAGCTGTTCGAAGAACAAGCCAAGCGCCGTGTGGTCCTGGGCCTGATCGTGGCCGAAGTGGTCAAGCAGTTCGAGCTGAAGCCGGACGAAGGCAAGGTTCGCGAAATGATCGAAGAAATGGCTTCGGCTTACCAAGAGCCTGAGCAGGTCATCGCCTGGTACTACAAGAACGACCAGCAACTGAACGAAGTCCGTTCGGTTGTGCTGGAAGAACAAGTTGTAGATACTGTTCTGCAGAAAGCGACTGTGACCGACAAGTCGGTCTCGTACGAAGATGCCGTTAAACCAGCACAGGCTCCAGCCGCCGCTGAGTAACAGGCTTCTCTCGTAGGAAACCCCCACAAGCCAGCCTTCGAGCTGGCTTGTGCGTATTCAAGCCATGACTATTTGGGAGTGAGCGCAGGACATGTCCCGCAATTCTTATATTCAGCAGAGCTCTGACATCCAGGCCGCAGGCGGCCTGGTCCCGATGGTTATCGAGCAGTCCGCCCGTGGCGAACGCGCTTACGACATCTACTCGCGCCTGTTGAAGGAGCGTGTGATCTTCCTGGTTGGCCCGGTAGAGGACTACATGGCCAACCTCGTCGTCGCGCAACTGCTGTTCCTTGAAGCGGAAAACCCGGACAAGGATATCCATCTGTACATCAACTCGCCGGGCGGTTCCGTCACCGCCGGCATGTCGATCTACGACACCATGCAGTTCATCAAGCCGGACGTCTCGACCATCTGCATCGGCCAGGCCTGCAGCATGGGCGCCTTCCTGCTGGCTGCAGGTGCCAAGGGCAAGCGTCACTGCCTGCCGAACTCGCGCGTGATGATCCACCAGCCGCTGGGCGGCTTCCAGGGTCAGGCCACCGATATCGAGATCCACGCCCAGGAAATCCTCAATATCAAGGCCCGCCTGAACGAGCTGCTGGCCTACCACACCGGCCAGGATCTCGAGACCATCAAGCGCGACACCGAACGTGACAACTTCATGAGCGCCTCGCGCGCGGCCGAGTACGGCCTGATCGACTCGGTCTACGACAAGCGGCAACTGGCCTCCTGAACCGGGGTGCCAGAGCAGGTGGGCGCCGAAAGCGCCTACCTGCGGACTTGAAAAAGCCCGCAATTGCCTTCATCTTGTGTTGCAAGCCTACCGGATTGGATCGATCGAATGACTGACACCCGTAACGGCGAGGACAGCGGCAAATTGCTTTATTGCTCCTTCTGCGGCAAAAGCCAGCACGAAGTGCGCAAACTGATTGCCGGGCCCTCGGTATTTATCTGCGACGAGTGCGTCGACCTGTGCAACGACATCATCCGTGAGGAGGTGCAGGAAGCCCAGGCCGAGAGCAGCGCGCACAAATTGCCTTCGCCGAAAGAAATCAGCGGTATCCTGGACCAGTACGTCATTGGTCAGGAACGCGCGAAGAAGGTGCTTGCCGTAGCGGTGTACAACCACTACAAGCGCCTGAACCAGCGTGACAAGAAGGGTGACGAAGTCGAACTCGGCAAGAGCAACATCCTGCTCATCGGGCCAACCGGCTCGGGCAAGACCCTGCTCGCCGAAACCCTTGCACGCCTGTTGAACGTACCGTTCACCATTGCTGACGCCACCACCCTGACCGAAGCCGGTTACGTGGGTGAGGACGTCGAGAACATCATCCAGAAGCTGTTGCAGAAGTGCGACTACGACGTGGAAAAGGCCCAGATGGGCATTGTCTACATCGACGAGATCGACAAGATTTCGCGCAAGTCGGACAACCCGTCCATCACCCGTGACGTCTCGGGCGAGGGCGTGCAACAGGCACTGCTTAAGCTGATCGAAGGCACCGTGGCCTCGGTTCCGCCGCAAGGCGGCCGCAAGCACCCGCAACAGGAATTCCTGCAGGTCGATACCCGCAACATCCTGTTCATCTGCGGTGGCGCCTTCTCGGGCCTGGAAAAGGTCATCCAGAACCGCTCCACCAAGGGTGGCATCGGTTTTGGCGCCGAAGTACGCAGCAAGGAAGAAGGCAAGAAGGTTGGCGAGTCCCTGCGTGAGGTCGAGCCGGACGATCTGGTCAAGTTTGGCCTGATCCCGGAATTCGTCGGCCGCTTGCCGGTACTGGCAACCCTCGACGAGCTGGACGAGGCTGCGCTGATGCAGATCCTCACCGAGCCGAAGAACGCCCTGACCAAGCAGTATGCCAAGCTGTTCGAGATGGAAAGCGTCGACCTCGAGTTCCGCAGCGATGCGCTCAAGGCCGTGGCGCGCAAGGCCCTGGAGCGCAAGACCGGCGCCCGTGGCCTGCGTTCGATCCTCGAAGGCGTGCTGCTCGACACCATGTACGAGATTCCTTCGAAGAAGGATGTCAGCAAGGTGGTGATCGACGAGAGCGTCATCGATGGCACCTCGCAGCCGCTGATGATCTACGAGAACAGCGAGCCGCAAGCCAAGGCCGCACCGGACGCCTGATCCAGGCAATGGCCGGTTGACGGTTGCAAGCAAGAAGGGGCCTACGGGCCCCTTTCTGCTTTTCCTGCGCTAGCGCTTGTAATTTCCCAAGTGTGCCCCCACATTAGGTCCAAGCATCATTTCCACCGGTTTCCGGCCATAAGGCCGCTGTAGAGGCGAAATCATGAAGACCACCCTCGACTTGCCTCTTTTGCCATTGCGCGATGTCGTTGTTTACCCGCACATGGTCATCCCGCTGTTCGTGGGGCGCGAAAAGTCCATCGAAGCCCTTGAGGCGGCGATGACGGGCGAAAAGCAGATCCTCCTGCTGGCCCAGAAAAACCCGGCCGACGATGATCCGGGCGAAGACGCCCTGTACCGCGTCGGTACCGTTGCCACCGTGCTGCAATTGCTGAAACTGCCCGATGGCACCGTCAAGGTGCTGGTCGAGGGCGAGCAGCGCGGCGCCGTGGAGCGTTTCAGCGAAGTAGAAGGGCACATCCGTGCCGAAGTTTCCCTGATCGACGAAGTCGACGCCGCCGAGCGCGAGTCGGAAGTGTTCGTGCGCACGCTGCTGTCGCAGTTCGAGCAGTACGTGCAGCTGGGCAAGAAAGTCCCTGCCGAAGTGCTGTCGTCGCTGAACAGCATCGAAGAGCCAGGGCGCCTGGTCGATACCATGGCCGCACACATGGCCTTGAAGATCGAGCAGAAACAGGAAATTCTCGAAATCGTCGACCTGCCGACCCGTGTCGAGCACGTACTGGCGCTGCTGGATGCCGAAATCGACCTGCTGCAGGTCGAAAAGCGCATTCGCGGTCGGGTCAAGAAGCAGATGGAGCGCAGCCAGCGCGAGTACTACCTGAATGAGCAGATGAAGGCCATTCAGAAAGAGCTCGGCGATGGCGACGAAGGCCACAACGAAGTCGAAGAGCTGAAAAAGCGCATCGAAGCCGCTGGCCTGCCCAAGGACGCACTGGCCAAGGCCCAGGCCGAGCTGAACAAGCTCAAGCAGATGTCGCCGATGTCGGCCGAGGCCACCGTGGTCCGGTCCTACCTCGACTGGCTGGTGCAGGTGCCGTGGAAGGCCCAGAGCAAGGTGCGCCTGGACCTGGCCAAGGCCGAGGAAATCCTCGATGCGGACCACTACGGCCTGGAAGAGGTCAAGGAACGCATCCTCGAGTACCTTGCCGTGCAAAAGCGCGTCAAGAAGATCCGCGGGCCGGTACTGTGCCTGGTCGGCCCGCCCGGCGTCGGCAAGACCTCGCTGGCCGAGTCGATCGCCGCTGCCACCAACCGCAAGTTCGTGCGCATGGCCCTGGGTGGTGTGCGTGACGAGGCCGAGATCCGTGGTCACCGCCGTACCTACATCGGTTCCATGCCTGGCCGCCTGATCCAGAAGATGACCAAGGTGGGGGTGCGTAACCCGCTGTTCCTGCTGGACGAAATCGACAAGATGGGCAGCGACATGCGTGGCGATCCGGCCTCGGCACTGCTCGAAGTGCTCGACCCGGAGCAGAACCACAACTTCAACGACCACTACCTGGAGGTCGACTACGACCTCTCGGACGTGATGTTCCTGTGCACCTCGAACTCGATGAACATCCCGCCGGCGCTGCTCGACCGGATGGAAGTCATCCGCCTGCCGGGCTACACCGAGGACGAGAAGATCAACATCGCGGTCAAGTACCTGGTGCCCAAGCAGGTCAAGGCCAACGGCTTGAAGAAGGACGAGCTGGAAGTCGACGTCTCGGCGATCCGCGACATCATCCGCTTCTACACCCGCGAAGCCGGTGTGCGTGGCCTGGAGCGGCAAATCGCCAAGGTCTGCCGCAAGGTGGTCAAGGAACATACCGGGCAGAAGCAGGTCAAGGTCAAGGTGGCCAGCGAGCAGCTGGAACACCTGCTGGGTGTGCGCAAGTTCCGCTACGGCCTGGCCGAGCAGCAGGACCAGATCGGCCAGGTTACCGGCCTGGCCTGGACCCAGGTGGGCGGCGAACTGCTGACCATCGAAGCCGTGGTCATCCCCGGCAAGGGCCAGCTGATCAAGACCGGCTCGCTGGGCGACGTCATGGTCGAGTCGATCACCGCCGCGCAGACCGTGGTGCGCAGCCGTGCCCGCAGCCTGGGTATCGCCGCCGACTTCCACGAGAAGCACGACGTCCATATCCACATGCCGGAAGGCGCCACGCCGAAGGACGGCCCGAGTGCCGGTATCGGCATGTGCACCGCGCTGGTGTCGGCGCTGACGCAGATTCCGGTACGTGCCGATGTGGCCATGACCGGCGAAATCACCCTGCGTGGCCAGGTGCTGGCCATTGGCGGGTTGAAGGAAAAACTGCTGGCGGCACACCGTGGCGGGATCAAGACGGTGATCATTCCCGAGGAGAATGTTCGCGATCTGAAGGAGATTCCGGAAAATATCAAACAGGATCTGCAGATCAAACCGGTCAAATGGATTGACGAAGTCCTGCAAATTGCGCTGCAATACGCCCCGGAGCCCTTGCCAGATGTGGCTCCGGAGATTGTCGCGAAAGATGAAAAGCGCGACGGCGATGCTAAGGAAAGAATTAGCACGCACTAGTAGTTTTTGGCTGGGGGGCTTTCCTTGACAGTTTTTTCGGGGCCTTGCTATAAAGCGGCACGCTATTGTCATCAGGCCACCCAGCGCACGTTTCATAAGCTTTTCATTACATACTTAGAAACAAACTCAATAGAGAAATAAGGGGACTTAGAGTGAACAAGTCGGAACTGATTGACGCTATCGCCGCATCTGCTGACATCCCGAAAGCTGTAGCCGGCCGTGCGCTGGACGCAGTCATCGAATCCGTCACCGGCGCCCTGAAGCAAGGTGACGATGTGGTACTGGTTGGTTTCGGTACCTTCTCGGTCAAGGAGCGTGCAGAGCGCACCGGCCGCAACCCGCAAACCGGTAACGCGATCAAGATCGCTGCCGCCAAGGTTCCAGGCTTCAAGGCTGGCAAAGGCCTGAAAGACGCCGTCAACTAAGTCGTCTCTTTCAGCCGGACCCGGCCTGGCCAGGTCCGAGCACGGTGATGGCGGGGCGCAAACGTTCCCGCCTGACACGTTTGCTAAGAAAAGGCGCATCCTCGGATGCGCCTTTCTTTTATCAGGTTTCTACCCACGCTCCGCGGTTGTCGACGCAGTGGTACAGCCGTTTCTGGGGGACGCATGCTGCAAAATATCAGGGACAATTCACAAGGTTGGATTGCCAAGACCATCATCGGCCTTATCGTCGTGTTGATGGCGTTGACCGGCTTCGAAGCCATTTTCCAGGCCGCCACACATAGCCAGGACGCCGCCAAGGTGAACGGCCAGACCATCAGCCAGAACGAGCTGAGCCAGGCGGCCGACATGCAGCGCCGTCAGCTGATGCAACAGTTGGGCAAGGATTTCGACCCGGCGCTGCTGGACGACAAATTGCTGCGCGAAGAGGCACTGAAAGGCCTGATCAGCCGCAAGCTGCTGCTGCAAGGCGCCGAAGATGCCAAATTCGCCTTCTCCGAGGCCGCGCTGGATCAAGTGATCCTGCAGACGCCGGAATTCCAGGTGGACGGCAAGTTCAGTGCCGACCGTTTTGACCAGGTCATTCGCCAGATGGGCTATGGCCGCATGCAGTTCCGCGACATGCTCGCCGAGGAAATGCTTATCGGCCAGCTGCGCACCGGCCTGGCCGGCAGCAGCTTCGTCACCGACCAGCAGGTCGATGCCTTTGCCCGCCTCGAAAAGCAGACCCGTGACTTCGCTTCCCTGACCTTCAAGGCCGACCCGGCCGCGGTCAAGGTCAGCGATGAAGAGATCAAGGCGCACTACGACCAGCACGCCAAGGAGTTCATGTCGCCAGACCAGGTGGTGATCGACTACATCGAGCTGAAGAAGTCGGTGTTCTTCGATCAGGTCAAGGTGACCGACGAAGAGCTCAAGGCCCAGTACGAGAAGGAAATCGCCAACCTCGCCGAGCAGCGCCATGCCGCGCACATCCTCATCGAGGTCAACGACAAGGTCACCGACGCCCAGGCCAAGGCCCGCGCCGACGAGATCGAGCAGCGTCTGGCCAAGGGTGAAGACTTTGCCGCGCTGGCCAAGGAGTTCTCCCAGGACCCGGGTTCGGCCAACAGCGGCGGTGACCTTGGCTTCGCCGGCCCGGGCGTTTACGACCCGGCGTTCGAAGATGCGCTGTACAAGTTGCAGGATGGCCAGGTCTCGGCGCCGGTGCGCACCGAGTTCGGCTACCACCTGATCAAGCTGCTGGGCGTGCAGGCGCCGGAAGTGCCGAGCTTCGCCAGCCTGAAGGACAAGCTGACCCGTGACCTGAAGATCCCGCTGGTCGAGCAGCGTTACGTAGATGCCAGCAAGCAGCTGCAGGATGCCGCCTACGAGGCTTCCGACCTGGCCCAGCCGGCCCAGGACCTGAACCTGAAGGTGCAAACCTCCGCAGCCTTCGGCCGCGAGGGTGGTGAAGGCATCACTGCCAACCGTTCGGTCGTGCAGGCCGCATTCTCCGAAGAAGTGTTGGAGGAGGGTGCCAACAGCACCGCCATCGAGCTCGACCCGGAAACCACCGTGGTACTGCGCGTCAAGGAGCACCGCAAGCCTGAGCAGCTGCCGCTGGAAGCCGTGGCCAAGAACATCAGCGAGCACCTGGCCAAGGAGAAGGCGACTGCCGAGCTCAAGGCCAAGGCGGACAAGCTGATTGCCGGCCTGCGTGACGGTTCCATCGCAGCGGGCAGTGTGCACGAAGGGCAGGGCTGGAAGGCCTATGAAGCAGTTACCCGCGGCGAGGACGGCATCGACCCGGCCGAGCTGCAGGCACTGTTCCGCCTGGGCAAGCCACAAGCCAAGGACAAGCCGGTTTATGGCAGCGTCGTGCTGCGTGACGGTAGCCTGGTGGTACTGCAGCTCAAGGGTGTCAACGAAGGCGCTACTGCCACCGACGAAGAGAAGCAGCAGATCCGCCGCTACCTCGCGTCGCGTGCTGGCCAGCAAGACTTCGCGGCGTACCGCAAGCAGCTGGAAGCCAAGGCGGACATCACCCGTTACTAAGGTGATGGATGCATGAACGAACAGGCCGCCCAGTGCGGCCTGTTTCGTTTCTGCTGCCTGTTCCGGCCTCATCGCCGGCAAGCCAGCTCCCACAGGTATCACATTTGCCTCAAGCATTGCGGGGTATCTGTGGGAGCTGGCTTGCCGGCGATGAGGCCATTACAGGCAGTACAAGGCCTAGCGTTTCACCCCTTCATGGTTATCCAGCGTATCCCGCGCAATCTCCCGCCCCAGGGCAATCAGCTCCGGCGCCTTGTAGAACTCGAAAAACCGGCACACCCGTTTGGGCACGTTGATCAGTACATCCGGCGGATAGCCGGCGATCTTGTACTGCGCCAACGACGTCTGCATGACCTCGAAGCTCTGGTTGATCAAGTCCAGCAGCGAAGCGGGCCCCACGTTGTCGATGATGAACGAGCCGGTCGCCGACTTCGGTGCGCCTTCGCGCTCCGGCGCCGCCGCCGGTTGCTGGCCTTCCGGGTTGGCGGCATCGGCCAGCCATGGGTTTGGCGGCGCAAGCCCTTCGGCGACGATTTCCTGCTCGATGCGGATCAGCTCCTCCGCCGGCTTGCGCCGGAACGGCAAGCGCGAGCCCAGCGAACTGAGCAGCGCATCGAAACGCATCCTGAACGCCGCCGGGCGTTCGATCACCGGTAACTGGTACTGCTTCTGGTTGGTGGCGTTGAGGTTGACCGCGATGATCAGGTCGCAGTGGCTGGACACCACCGGCACGATCGGCAGCGGGTTGAGGATGCCGCCGTCGACCAGCATGCGGTTGCCTTGCATCACCGGGGTGAACAGGCTGGGGATGGCCGCCGAGGCGCGCATGGCCTGGTGCAGGCAGCCCTCCTGGAACCAGATTTCCTGCTGGTTGGTGAGGTCGGCTGCAACCGCCGTGTAGGGGATGCGCAATTGCTCGATGTTGATCTCGCCGACGATCTTGCGGATTTGCCCGAACACCTTGTCGCCGCGAATTGCGCCGAGGCGAAAGCTGACATCGACCAGGCGCAACACATCCAGGTAGTCGAGGCTCTCGATCCAGTTGCGGTAGTCTTCCAGCTTGCCGGCGGCATAGATGCCGCCGATCACCGCGCCCATGGAGCAGCCGGCGATGCAGGCAATGTCGTAGCCACGGCGCTCGATTTCCTCGATCACCCCGATATGTGCATACCCCCGGGCTCCGCCGGATCCCAGTACCAGTGCCACGCGTTTGCTCATGAACATTCCCCGGCCAGTGCAACCATGGTCCTACAATGCACCCATCGCCACCTGTGCTTCAATGTGCATCGCGCTGAGCTACTGTAATAAAACTGGCTGGGCCAAGCGGGCTGGGCAGGGCACTTTTCAGCTGCCGAGGCGTCAAAAAGCCAACGTTTTTTCTTTTGAGGTATTACCGATGAAAGCCTGGATCTGCCTTCCACTGATCGCCTTGGCCCTTGTTGGCTGCGCGGGCAAGACGGCCTACCGCGAGAGTTGCGCGACCCAACTGGATGCCGCCTGGAAGGAACTGGACCTGGCCAAGGCCGAAGGCTTTGCCGGTGCCGTGAGCTACTCCAAGGCCTTGTCGCTGCTGACCGGGGCCAAGACCCAGCAGCAGTTCGAGGGTTATGAAAGCTGTACCAGAAAAGCCGAAAAGGCCCGTTTCTACATTCGTGAGTCTCGCGCCGGGCGCTGACCAAGGAGCGTCTTTCGATGTCTGCCATGCTCGATCATGTGGTTGCCCAGATAGTGGCCTTGCAGGTGCGCCTGCTGGCCTGCCGCGAGCGCCTGGCTGCCGATACCGACAGTGAGGCCTTGCATGACCTGCGCACCACCCTGCGGCGCCTGCGCAGCCTGCTGCGGCCGCTGCGTGGGCTGCCGGGGGTGGAGCAACTGGAGGACGCCGCCAAGTCGTTGGGTACACTGACCACGCCGTTGCGTGACCGTGAGGTGCTGGCGGCCGAACTGATCGGGCGTGGTTTTGCCGAGGCCGGGCAGCGGCGCCTGGAAGGGCGTGGCAGGACCTTCGCCAGTGTTGCCGTCAGCCCGCAGCTGACCCGGGTGCTGGCGATTGTCGACGCGTTTCCGCTGTTCCTGCGTGCAGCCGGCCGCGAGGGCCTGGTCAGGGCGCTGGAAAAGCGAGTCGACAAACGCCTGGTCAAACAGTGGCGCAAATTGCACAAAGCGCTGCAGGACCCGGCCCACGACCGCCACCGCCTGCGTTTGCTGATCAAGCGTGCGCGCTACGGTGACGAGGCATACCCGCAGCTCGACCATGCGGGCAAGCAGTTGCGGCGCTTGCTGAAGCAGGCCCAGGGCGACCTGGGTGACTGGCATGATCGCCTGCAATGGCTGCTGCAGGCGCGCGACCATGCCGACCTGGCACCGTGCAAGGTCGCCTGGGAGCAGGAGTTGCACGAGGCCGAGCGCCATTCGGATGTGACGCTGGATGCACTGCAGCAGGCGTTGGCGCGGCGAAAGCCCGAAAAATGACCGATATGCGGGCTGATCGGCAAGGGTTTGCTGGCTAGGATGGGCAGACCTTTTTCGCTGCAGGCAGGAGCCGGCCAATGAATTTCAACCAACTGCTCGACGCCGTGCGGGCCAACCCCGAAGCGGTGAGCGTCCCGCCAAGCTGGGCCCAGGGTCGCGCCGCCTTTGGCGGGCTGATGGCGGCCATGGTGTATGAAGCCATGCGCCAGAAAATCTCCGACGACCGCCCCGTGCGTTCGCTGGCCATCAGCTTTGTGGCGCCGGCCGCGGCGGATGTGCCAATCCGCTTCGATGTTGAGGTGCTGCGTGAAGGCAAGGCAGTCAGCACCTTGCTGGGCCGTGCCGTTCAAGACGGCCAGGTGGTGACCCTGGTGCAGGGCAATTTCGGTGCGGGGCGGCCATCGGTGGTCGATGTGCCGGCGTTGCCGGCCACGGAAATGAAAGCGCTCGAAGACGCAGCCCCCGAGCTGCCCCATATCAAAGGCGTTACCCCGGAGTTCATGCAGCATGTGGCCTTGCGCTGGGCGGTGGGTGGGTTGCCGTTCAGTGGCAATCAGTCGCGCCAGATGGGCGGCTGGGTACGTTTGCGCGGGGTGGCCGAAGAACCGGTCAACGAGGCGCACCTGCTGGCGTTGGTCGATGCCTGGCCACCGAGCCTGATGCCGTTTCTCAAGCAGCCGGCCGCCGGCAGTACGTTGACCTGGACCATCGAATTCATGCAGCCCACGGCGCAGCTGTCGACCCTGGACTGGTGCCGTTATTGCGTGGAAACCGAGCATGCGCGGGATGGTTACGGGCACGCTGCCGCTGCGTTGAGGACGGCGCAGGGCGAGTTGCTGGCCTTGAGTCGGCAGACGGTTACCGTGTTTGCCTGACCGAACCCGGGAGCGCGTTGCGCTCCAATCGCGACACAAGGCCGCTCCCACAGGATCGCGTAAATTTCAGGACATGCGCGGTTCTTGTGGGAGCGGCCTTGCGTCGCGATTGGGCTGCAGAGCAGCCCCAATGGCATCAGCGCCGATGCTTGTGTCGTTCCCGCCAAGCCTTCCACCAGGCCCCGCTCAGCAAGAAGCGCGGAAAGGTGATGAATTGCTCGGTCAGCAGGCGTTGCACGGCATCCTTGCGGTTGGCGAAGGGCTCGGGTTGCTCGGCTTCCAGGCGATGGCCCTGGCGCTGCAGGCCCAGGCCGGCGATCAAGGCAATGATGCCAACGGCAATCTGGCCCAGATCCAGGCCGAACAGGCCGGACAGAATCAGCAACGCGCCAAGGATGAACAGCGGCACGGCGATCAGGTGCAGCACCAGGTTGGTCGGGTGGCGGTGGTTGTGGTGGTAGCCGCGCCATTGCCAGGCGGGCAGGTTGGGCAGGCGTTTGCTCATGGGCATTTCCTCTCGGTCATGCCCAAAGCTTAGTGCGCCCCCCAGGCGGGGGCCAATCGAGGCTGGCTATGGTGACTATAGCTTGAGCTGGCCAATGGCCTTGTTCAGTTCACCGGCCAGGGTCGCCAGTTCGCTGCTGGTGGTCGCCGAGCCCACGGTCTGTTGCACGGTCTGTTCGGTGACATCGCGAATACTCACCACGGCGCGGTTCATTTCCTCGGCCACCTGGCTTTGCTGCTCGGCTGCCACGGCAATCTGGGTGTTGCTTTCGCGCATCTGCGCCACGGCACCGGTAATCTCGGCCAGTGCTTCGCCGGCCTCCTGGGCCTGCCTGACGCAGTCGTCGGCCTTGTACGAGCTTTCCTGCATGAAATCCACTGCATCGCGGGTGCCCGACTGCAGGGCCGAGACCATGGTGGTGATCTCGTCGGTGGAGTTTTGCACGCGCTTGGCAAGGTTGCGCACTTCATCGGCCACCACGGCAAACCCGCGGCCCAGGTCGCCGGCGCGCGCTGCTTCGATGGCGGCATTGAGCGCCAGCAGGTTGGTCTGCTCGGCGATGCTGTGGATCACACTGACCACGCCATTGATCTTCTGGCTGTCTTCGGCCAGCTGGCGAATCATCTCGGCAGTTTGCTGAACGCCGCTGGACAGCCCGGAAATCGAGTCCTGCACCCGGCTGACCACCTCCTGGCCGCTACCGGCCAGGGTGTCGGCGGTTTGTGACAGGTCACGGGTGGCGCCGGCGTGCTGGGCGATGTGGTGCACCGTCGCCGACATTTCGTTGATGGCGGTAGCGGCCTGGTCGGTCTCGCTCTGTTGGCCGAGCATGCCGTGGCGCACGTCGCTCATGCTCGCAGCCAGGCGCGCGGCACCGGAGTCCAGTTGCGCTGCGGTGTGGGCGACGGTACTGACCACGCGGTGGTAGGTCGCCTGCATGGCATTGAAGGCCCCGGCCATCTGGCCGACCTCGTCGCCACAGGCCAGCGGTACGCGGGCCGACAGGTCGCCGGTTTTTTCCACGTGCAGCATCACGTCCTTGAGCGTGTTGAGCTGGCTGAGCAGGAAGCGGATCAGCAGCTGCGAGGCGCCGAGCATGGCCAGCATCAGGACCAGCACGCATACCGCGTAGTTGCTGAAGCGGTCGAGGAACACCTGGCGCAGGCTGGGCGACTGGGCCAGCACGGCCATTTGCTGATCGCCGTTGCGCAGCACCTGCGCGCCCTGTAGCGGGTTGTTGCCCAAGAGCCGGGCGGCGGGCAGTTCGACCCAGCCTTGGGCATTGCGCAGGGCCTCGAGGGGTTCACCGGCGAAGGTGGGCGTTTGCCCGGCTGACCAGCTGATGACGTTGGCCGGCCGGGGTAGCGGCTGGCCGGCCGGCCAGGCAGCCAGCAGTTGGGCCTGCGCGGCCGCCTGGGCCTGCGCGGCCTCGGCGCGGGCGCGCTGCTCCAGGTGCACGGCATAGAGCACCAGCAGCAAGGTCGTGACAAAGGCCACCGCGTTGACGGCCCAGAACTTGTACTTCAGGGAAACATTGCTAAGCCAGGCACCCATGGGCAGGTCTTCTCTGAGTTGAGCGGGAACAATATTGGCAAGGTGCCATCATTGTGCCTGCGCAAGCCAGGGCCTTCCTTGATGTGCATCAAGAAAATTCTGCCGCAAGTTCTGACGCGCTTTTGTAGGAGCGGCCTTGTGTCGCGATAGGGGTGCGAAGCGCCCCCAGGTTTTCAGCTTCGCCGCATAGATTGCCGGGGCCGCGTTGCGGCCCTTTCGCGACACAAGGCCGCTCCTACAGGAGAACGCGACGGGTTCAGGGGAGTCGGAAAAACGCCTGCGCCGTTGCCGTGGTATGCGCCGCCGTCTGTTCGGTCGACTCGCCCCGGTGCAAGGCCACTTCACGCAACACCTCTGGCAGGAACGCTGGTTCGTTGCGCCCGTTCTTCGGCTTGGGCCGCAGGCTGCGCGGCAGCAGGTAAGGCGCATCGCTCTCCAGCATCAGCCGCCCCTCGGCAATGTTGCCCACCAGCGGGTGCAGGTGGGTGCCACGGCGTTCGTCGCAGATCCAGCCGGTAATACCGATGTGCAGGTCCATGTCCAGGTAGGCGAACAGCGCGTCGCGCTCGCCGGTAAAGCAATGCACCACTGCGCCGGTCAGGTGGTCGCGGTAATCCTTGAGGATCGCCAGCAGGCGTTCGCTGGCGTCGCGTTCGTGCAGGAACACCGGCAGATGCAGCTCGGCAGCCAGTGCCAACTGTGCCTCCAGGGCTTTTTCCTGCAGCGGGCGAGGGGAGAAGTCGCGGTTGAAGTCCAGGCCGCATTCGCCCACGGCGCGCACGCGTGTTTCATTCAGCAACTGGCGCAACTGGCGCTCGCTGCCGGCATCCCAGGTTTTGGCATCATGAGGGTGTACGCCTGCCGTGGCGAACAGGTGCGCGCCGCTCGCATCCAGTTGCTGGCACAGCTCCAGCGCCTGTTCGCTGACCGCCAGGCTGGTGCCCGTCAGCACCATCTGCGTGACCCCGGCCTCAAGGGCGCGCTCGACGATTGCCGCCTGCTGGTCGTGGAAACTGCTGTTGGTCAGGTTGACGCCGATATCGATCAGTTGCATGGTGCTATCTCGTGCCGCGGGGCGGCCAGCATAGCAAAAACCGTGTTTTTCTGAAAAAACCAAGAACTTCATGCTGTTGCCGTGGTCTTTTACCGTCATTTCTCTCTTGGCGGTGCAACCCCATGGATGCCGCCCACCGACCACGGACACGTTTTCGCATGCAGCGATGCTGGCTCATTTTCCTGCTGACGCTTGGGCTGACCTTGACCGGGCCTGCCCACGCGCGCGTGCCGGGACCGCAGCAGAACATCGCGCCGGCCAAGGTCCGTGACCTGCAACAGATTCGCACCAGCCAGGTGCTGCGGGTGCTGGTCAACCAGAGCCGCAACAGCTCCGGTGAGGTCAAGGGCGAGCCGGTCGGCATCGAATACTATCGCCTGCGTGCCCTGGAACATTACCTCAATGCCCGCGCCGCCGACGGCCAGGAGATCCAGCTCAAGCTGATCCCGCGGGCCAAGGAGCAGTTGCTCGGCGCCCTGGCCCGGGGCGAGGGTGACCTGGCCGCACCGGGTGAACTGCTCGACCCCGCCGTGGTGCGCGGGGTCAGCAGCAGCGCGCCGGTGCTCGACCAGGTGCCGCTGCTGCTGGTGGGGCGCAAGGGCGAACGCAGCTTCAGCCATGTCGAGCAGTTGTCCGGGCGTACCGTGGCCCTGACCAGCGCCAGTGCCGCCGGCCCGTTGATCCAGCAGGTCAACCAGCAGCTGGCGCTGCGCAAGCGTGCGCCGATCAAGGTGGAGTGGGTCGACTCGACCTTGGCGGTGGAGGATGTGCTGGAAATGGTCCAGGCCGGCATCTATCACCTGACCGTAGTCGAGCAGCCGATCGCCCGGCGCTGGGCCCGGGTGATGCCGCGCCTGCGCCTGGACAGCCGCGTGAAACTGGGGGCGCCGCAAGCCATGCGTTGGTATGTGAGGCCCGATGCGCCGCAGTTGCAGGCCACGGTCGATCGCTTTCTGCAGGGCTACCGCGCGCCGGACAACCAGGACGCCGCGTTCGAGCGCATCTACCGCCGCCAGTACCGGGTGCACGACCCATTGGCCAGCAAGAATCGCCAGCGCCTGACCGCGCTGCGGGCGGTGCTGCAGAAACACGGTGAGGCGCAGCAGATCGACTGGCTCAACCTGGCCGCGCTGGCCTTCAAGGAGTCGACGCTCAACCCGGCAGCGCGCGGCACCGGAGGGGCCCATGGCCTGATGCAGATCACCCCTTCGGCGGCGCAGCGTGTGGGGGTGAGCAACACCGCCACGGTGGATGGCAATGTCCAGGCCAGCGCCCGTTACCTGGCGCTGATCCGGCGCAAGTTCTTTGCCAGCGCCAAGATCAACGAGCGCGAGCGCATGGCCTTCGTGCTGGCGGCCTACAACCTGGGGCCCGAGCGCGTCCAGGCCATGCGCGCCGAAGCGCGGCGGCGCGGGCTGAATGGCGACCAGTGGTTCTTCCAGACCGAACGTGTCGCCATGGAGCAGGTGGGCATGGGGCCAGTCAACTTCGTCAATAGCGTCAACAAGTACTTTGTAGCGTTCAACCGGGAGCGTGCCGCGCTGGAGCGTGTGGCGAAGCGCTGACAAATCGATTTTGTCGATTGTTATGTTGGGTTTTTTGCGATTTTCATATCTATCTAATCGATTATGATGGCGCCCATCCCAACACAACTTCCCCGCTTCAAGGAGTCTTCGACATGAACAACGCTACCCTCAACGCTCTGTTCTCCACCCGCGCCGGCGCTGGCCTGAGCGTCATCCGTATCCTGGTCGGCATCATCTTCATTGCGCATGGCGCGCAAAAACTGTTCGGCATGTTCGGTGGCTATGGCCTGGAAGGCACCGGCCAGTGGATGGAGAGCATCGGCCTGGCCCCGGGTTACCTGATGGCCCTGTTGTCTGGTAGTGCCGAGTTCTTCGGCGGCCTGGCCCTGGTGGTCGGCCTGCTGGCCCGCCCGGCGGCCCTGGTGCTGGCGGTAACCCTGGTGGTGGCGATCCTCTCGGTGCACATCGGCAACGGCCTGTTCATGTCCAACAACGGCTATGAGTTCGGCCTGGCCCTGCTGGCTGGCACCGTCGCGGTACTGATCGAAGGCGCTGGCCGCTTCTCGCTGGACCGCCTGATCGCCCGCTGATACACCGCAAATGCCAAGATACAAGCCTCAGGCCGATCACTTTCGGCTTGAGGCTTGTATCTTGCCGCTTGTAGCTCTAGCATACCGTCTGCGCCGATTTAAACAGCTACTTGCGGGGCGCAGGAAAGCCCCTCTCCGGGTCATCCGAAATACCGCTAAAGCGCTGGTTCGGTGACGCCTCCCACCGCTGCCCAGCGGGATTCGCGAGGCGGAGAGAAGCTCCATGAGTTGCCCACGTACCAGTGTCTGTTTGAGCCCCTTGCCTGCCAGCCAGGCGTCCCGCACACCGCGCATCCTGCTCGGCGGCCAGCATCAACCCACTCTTTTACGTCACCTTGAAGGCCTGTCCCGGCGCAAGGGCCAGGCGCGTGCATTTCTGATCCAGTTCGCCGATACCGGCTGCCACCTCGCACAGTATGGCAATGACCGTTTCGACCTGGCCGTGATCCAGGCCCCGGCACCGGACGAGGCCGCCGAAATCATCGGCCACCTCACCCGTATCGCGCGCCAAGGCCTGATTACCCGCCGCTGAGGAGCGCGCTGTTGAGTACCAACATCATCACCACGGAAGGCCATGAGGCGCTGAAGAAAGAACTGGACCACCTGTGGCGGGTATACCGCCCGGAGATTACCCAGAAGGTTACCTGGGCGGCATCGCTGGGCGACCGCAGCGAGAATGCCGACTACCAGTACAACAAGAAGCTGCTGCGCGAGATCGACCGCCGGGTGCGTTACCTGCGCAAGCGTCTTGAAGATGTGAAGGTGGTGGCCTACTCGCCGCAGCAAGAGGGCAAGGTGTTTTTCGGTGCCTGGGTGGAGATCGAGAACGACGAGGGCGAGACTATGAAGTTTCGCATTGTCGGGTATGACGAGATCTATGGGCGCAATGACTACATCTCGATCGACTCGCCCATGGCTCGTGCCTTGCTGAAGAAGGAGGAGGGTGATGAGGTGGTGGTGCACACACCTACCGGTGAAGCGACCTGGTATGTGAACAGCATCAGCTACGGGCAGTGATCTGATGTTGCCTGTGCCGGCCTCTTCGCGGGCTTGCCCGCTCCCACAGGTTCACCACAGTACTTGAAACCTGTGTCGGACCTGTGGGAGCGGGCAAGCCCGCGAAGAGGCCGGTGCAGGCTGTCATCAACTCTCGCGTAAGACCGCCAACGGGCTGGCATTCAACGCCCGCCGCGTCCCCAGCACCCCCGCACCACCTACCAGCAACGCCCCTGCCAGCGGCAACAGCAGCAACCACACATGCGGGCTCCATTGCAGGTCGAAGGCATAGCGGTACAGCACCAGGGTAATCAGCTCGCACCCGACCGCCGCCAGCAAGCCGCTGGCCGCACCCAGCAAGCCGAACTCGATCCGCCGCGCCTTTACCAGTAATGGCCGCGCCGCGCCCAGCGCACGCAGCAAGGCGCCCTGGCGGATGCGCTCGTCCAGCGTCGCCTGCAAGCCAGCGAAGAGCACCGCCAACCCGGCTGCCAGCACGAACAGCAACACGTACTCCACCGCCAGGGTCACCTGGGCGAGAATGCTGCGCAGCTGATCGAGCAAGGCGTCCACCTGCAGGATGGTCACTGCCGGAAATGCCCGTGACAGCGCCACCACATCCAGGTCATGGCCCGGTGCCAGATAGAAGCTGGTCAGGTAGGTGGTCGGCAGCCCCTGCAACGTGCCGGGCTGGAAGATCATGTAGAAGTTCGGCTGGAAGCTGTCCCAGTGCACGCTGCGCAGGCTGCTGACCCGGGCCTGGCGCTGCTGGCCGCCGATGTCGAAGGTCAGCAGGTCGCCCGGTTGCAGCTTCAGGCTGCTGGCCAGTTCCGCCTCCACCGACACACCGGGGATTTCATCTTCGGCGGGCAACGCCTGCCACCAGTTGCCGCCCGTCAGTGCATTGCCTTCGGGCAGTTCGGCTGCCCAGGTCAGGCTGAGGTCGCGCTGCACGGCGCGCTCGCCTGCCGAGTCCTTGCTGACCACCTGCTGCACCGGTTGCTCGTTGATGCGCACCAGGCGGCCGGGTGTCACCGGGTACAGCGGTGCCGAGGTGGCATTGACCTGCTGCAGGTGTTGGGCGAAGGGCTCACGGTCATCCGGCAGGATGTTCAGGGCGAAATGGTTGGGTGCATCCTTGGGCAGCTGCGCTTGCCAGGTGTCGAGCAGTTCCGCGCGCAGCAGCGCGACCAGGGCCATGGCCAGCAGGATCAGGCCGAAGGCCAGGGCCTGGCCGGCAGCGGCCATGGGGTGGCGCAGCAGTTGGCCCAGCCCTAGGCGCCAGGTCAGTGGTGCCCCGGCCAGCAATTGGCGCAGGCTGCGCAAACCGAGGAGCAGCACGCCACCGAGCAGCAGCGCGGCGACCAGGCCGCCACCGAGCAGGGCGAAGGTGAGCAGCAGGTCGAGGCTCAGGCGCCACATGATCAGGCCCAGTGCGAACAGGGCCGCGCCGTACACCAGCCAGCTGCTGGGCGGTATCGGCAGCAGGTCGCGGCGTAGCACGCGCAGCGGCGGCACCTGGCCCAGCGCGGCAATTGGCGGCAGGGCGAAGCCGGCCAGGGCCACCAGCCCGGTAGCGATGCCAGCCAGGGCCGGGACGATGCCGCCTGCAGGCACCACGCTTGGCAGCAGGCCATGCAGCAGGCGGAACAGGCCCAGCTGGGCCAGCCAGCCGAGCAGGGCGCCGGCCAGCGCGGCGACCAGGCCGAGCATGGCCAATTGCAGGCAGTACAGGCCCAGTGCCTGGCGGCGCGAAAGGCCCAGGCAGCGCAGCAGGGCGCTGGCGTCCAGGCGGCGTGCGGCGTAGCGGCTGGCCGACAGGGCCACGGCGACGCCTGCCAGCAGCACCGCCACCAGGCTGGCCATGTTCAGGTAGCGCTCGGCCTTGCCCAGGGCGCCGCCGACCTGCTGGTTGCCATCGCGGGTGTCGCGCAGGCGCTGGTTGGCGGCCAGGTCCTTTTTCAGTGCCCCGCGGTACTGGGCCAACGCTTCGGCATCGCCGCGCCATAGGTCGCGGTAGGTGACCCGGCTGCCCGGTTGGATCACGCCGGTGGCCTGCAGGTCGGCCAGGTTCATCATTACCCGTGGGGTAAGGCTGTAGAAGTTGTTGGCGCGGTCCGGTTCGTAGGTCAGTACGCGGCTCATGCGCAGCGTCTTCATGCCCACGTCGATGCTGTCGCCAACCTTCAGCCCCAGTGCCGCCAACAGGCGTGGCTCGACCCATGCTTCGCCAGGTGCCGGGCCGCCGCCCGGAGTTTCTGCGGCATAGGGCTCCGCGGCACTGCGCACTTGCCCGCGCAACGGGTAGGCACCATCAGTAGCCTTGACGCTGGACAGTTGGATACCGTTATCGCCGCCGACCACGCTGGTGAACTCGACCACCTGGGCGTGGCGCAAGCCAAGCGCCTTGCCGGCTTCTATCTGCTGGTCGCGGGCCGGGGCACTGCCCTGCAGCACCAGGTCTGCACCGAGGAACTCGCTGGCGCGCAGTTGCATGGCGCCGTTGAGGCGGGCACCGAAATAACCGATGGCAGTGCTGGCCGCGACCGCCACCAGCAGGGCGAAGAACAGCACGCGCACTTCGCTGGCGCGAATGTCGCGCAGCAACTGGCGCAGGGCCAGGCCGCACAGGCGGGACAGCGGCATGTGGTTCATCAGGCCTCCACCGGGGCCACCAGGCGGCCCGCATCCAGGCGGATCTGGCGGCGGCAGCGCCGGGCCAGGCGTTCGTCATGGGTAACCAGCACCAGGGTGGTGCCGCGTTCCTTGTTCAGTTCGAACAGCAGGTCGCTGATGCGCTCGCCGGTGTGGCTGTCGAGGTTGCCGGTGGGTTCGTCGGCGAACAGCACTGCCGGTTGCGCGGCGAAGGCACGGGCAATGGCCACCCGTTGCTGTTCGCCGCCCGAAAGCTGGCGCGGGGTGTGGCTCAGGCGCTTGCCCAGGCCGACCCGTTCGAGCAGGGTGCGCGCGTGTTCGCGGGCGTCGCGGCGGCCGTCCAGCTCCAGCGGCAGCATGACGTTTTCCAGGGCGTTGAGGCTGTCGAGCAGCTGGAACGACTGGAACACGAAGCCCACATGTTCGGCGCGCACCCGCGCGCGCTGGTCTTCATCCAGCGGCCCCAGGTCGTGGCCAGCGAGGATGACCTTGCCGGCGCTGGGCTGGTCGAGGCCGGCGAGCAGGCCGAGCAGGGTCGACTTGCCCGAGCCCGAGGCGCCGACGATGGCCAGGCTGTCGCCCTGGGCCAGGTCGAGGGACAGCGCGTGCAGGATGGTCAGGTCACCTTCCGCGCTGGGGACCACTTTGCTAAGGTTCTGCGCAACGAGAATGCTGGGGCCCATGGAGAATCCGATGCGAGTGTGGTGGTTGAGTGCCGGTCTGGCCCTGTATTGCCTGGCCCAGAGCGCGGCGGCGGGAACACTGCTGGTTGTCGGCGATAGTATCAGCGCCGGTTTTGGCCTGGATACCCGCCAGGGCTGGGTCTCCCTGTTGCAGACCCGCCTGCGGGACGAAGGTTTCGACGACAAAGTGGTCAATGCATCGATCAGCGGCGACACCAGTGCAGGTGGCCAGGCGCGGCTGCCGGCGCTGCTTGCAGCGCACAAGCCGAGCCTGGTGGTGCTGGAGCTGGGTGGCAACGATGGCTTGCGCGGGCAGTCGCCAGCGCAATTGCAACAAAATCTTGCCTCGATGATTGAAAGTTCGCGAAAGGCCGGTGCCAAGGTGGTGCTGCTTGGTATGCGCCTGCCACCCAATTATGGCGTGCGCTACACCACCGCCTTCGCCCAGGTGTATGAACAGCTGGCAGCAGAAAAACAGGTGCCGCTGGTGCCGTTTTTCCTCGAGGGGGTAGGGGGCGTGCCTGAGTTGATGCAGGCGGATGGCATTCACCCGGCCCAGGCTGCCCAGCAGCGCCTGCTGGAAAATGCCTGGCCGGCGATAAAACCCTTGCTGTGACGCTTTAAACGGCGCCGGCTTTCGGCTAATGTTGCGCCCCCCGTTTCGAGTGCCACCGATGCCGCGCCCTGCCTGGTCCCTGTATGCCTACCAACTGATCGAGCCTGATGAGCAGCTCGACCTGTTCGCCTGCCAGGAAATCCGCGTCCACCTCGTGGCCCGCCAGCTCGAGCTGGGCGTACCGGCCGACCGCACTCTGTGTGGTGGCCTGCTGCCGGCGCAACCGCGCTGGTCGGGGGTGGCGCGCTCGATCTACCGCGACGGCCGCCTGTGCGACCTGTGCCGCGCCATCCTCGATGCCCAGCGGCGCGGCATGCGCCCGGTGTGGCCGGAGCTGCAGGGCGCCTGAACACCGCACCTTTCATCATCTGAAACGCTTGCATGGCGCCAATGCCTCCCGCTTGCATCGGCGCAGGTGTACAATCGATTCTCTTGACCCACCTTTCGAAGGATTTACCGGATGTTGCCGCGCTTTCCTGCCGTCACCCGTAGCCTGTCCCTGGCCGCCCTGCTGGTAGCAGGCCCCGCTGCTGCGCTGGAGCTGCCACTGCCACCACCCGGTGAAGACATCATCGGCCAGGTGCATGTGATCAAGGCAAAGTACGAGGACACGTTCGCCGATATCGGCACTGCCAACGACCTCGGCTACCTGGAAATGATCGCCGCCAACCCGGGCGTGGACCCATGGCTGCCAGGTGCCGGCACCGAGATCATCCTGCCGACCCGCTACATCCTGCCGCCGGGCCCGCGCGAGGGCATCGTCATCAACCTGGCCGAATACCGCCTGTACTACTTCCCGAAAGGGCAGAACGTGGTGCATACCTTCCCGCTGGGCATTGGCCGTGAAGGCTGGGGCTCGCCGATCGCCAATACCAAGATCACCGCCAAGACACCGAACCCGACCTGGACCCCGCCAGCGTCGATCCGTGCCGAGCACGCGGCTGACGGCGACATCCTGCCGAGCGTGGTGCCAGCTGGCCCGGACAACCCGCTGGGGCCGTTCAAGTTCACCCTCGGCGTGCCGGGCTACCTGATCCATGGTTCGAACAAGAAGTTCGGCATTGGCATGCGTACCAGCCACGGTTGCTTCCGCATGCTCAACAACAACGTGCTGGAACTGTCGAAGATGGTGCCGGTGGGTACGCCGGTGCGCATCATCAACGAGCCCTACAAGTTTGGTATCAGTGGCGGCAAGGTTTACCTGGAGGCGCACACGCCGCTGGACGACCAGGGTAATCCGTCGGTGGTCGATAAACACACTGCTGTTATCAACGCCTTGCTCAAGCGTGAAGACCTGGCCAATAACCTACGCATGAACTGGGACATGGTCCGTGACGTGGTGGCCGCGGAAGATGGCATGCCGGTGGAAATTGCCGTGCCGACCGAAAACCAGGGTGGCGCACCGATGGTTTCGAGCATTCCGCCCGAACTGCAGTAAGGTAATTGCGACACACCCAGGCCTGCCTTAGTGCAGGCCTTTTCGTTTCTGCCTGGCGCGTTTGCCTTGTGCGCAGGCAATAAAAAAAGCCGACCCACAAGTGGGTCGGCTCCATAACAATCCGTGAGGATTATTACTTGCGGCTGGCTTTGTCCAGCATACGCAGAGCGCGCTCGTTGGCTTCGTCAGCGGTCTGCTGAGCCTTCTGAGCGGCTGCCAGTGCGTCGTCAGCCTTACGGTAGGCTTCGTCTGCACGAGCTTGAGCGCGAGCTGCTGCGTCTTCAGTCGCAGTCAGACGAGCTTCGGTTTCTTTGGATACGCTGCTGCAACCGGTAGCCAGAACTGCGGCCAGAGCCAGAGCAGAGAATTTCAGAACGTTGTTCATCGTGTTCCCCTTCAAGGACTTTCTATTAAATAGCCATCTCTCGGAAAAGAGAAACTGGCCGGCGTACATAGTACCCATTACTTGTAGTAAGTAAACTGACTAAGCGCAAGAACTGCAAAAAAAATGTTGCTTGACGCCTTTCCGACAAGATTTGCGACACGCCTGTGAAAAAAACGTACAGGGTTCGCAAGCGACTGTAGTACAGGAACTTTTTTGTTGAACTAAGGGTGACTTTAACTGTCCTTCGGCGTCTTAAGCCCTAGTACATCCGGTCGCTGCCTGGCGCGTTGCCAAGAATGGCATCTGGCTGCATTTTCGCCATTTTTAACCGCCACCACCTTGAGCAATCCCGCCTGCGGCGCCTACTATCTTGTGAGTGCCAGAGGATCCGAACGATTGCAATCGTCCAGTGGTCGAAGGGGGCAACAGGTGGCGTAGAGGATTCTGTGCCGGATAAACCACCATCGGTTAAGGTATGGGTCTGCCGAGAAGACCTGCGAGGAGTAGTGATGAGCGAAGCGCTGACCATCCACCATGACCAGGCCGGTCATCAGTTCGAGACCAACGTGGACGGTCATCGTGCCTATCTGACGTACATGGACCTGGGCAAGCAGACGCTGGACATCTATCGCACCTTCGTACCCAACGCCCTGCGTGGCCGCGGGATTGCTGCCGCCCTGACCGAACGGGCCCTGGAGTACGCTGAACAGATGGGCTACACGGTGATTCCGTCCTGCTCGTACGTGGAGCGCTACATGGAGCGCCAGCAGCGGCATTCGAGCAAGGTCTGATTCTGTAAAAAAAGCGGGGCCGCTTCGCAGCCCATCGCGACACAAGGCCGCTCCTACAGGAAATCGCATAACCCTGTAGGAGCGGCCTTGTGTCGCGATGGGGCGCGAAGCGGCCCCGCTCTTTATCGCATCAGCCGCGCTTGCGCTGCGGCAGCACATCCTTCAGCTTGGTACGCATGCTGCGCAGGGTCTTCTCGGTAGCCGACCAGTCGATGCAGGCATCGGTGATCGACACGCCGTATTGCAGCTCGTCCAGGTTCTTCGGAATCGACTGGCAGCCCCAGTTCAGGTGGCTCTCGACCATCAGGCCGATGATCGACTGGTTGCCTTCGAGGATCTGGTTGGCGACGTTCTCCATCACCAGCGGTTGCAGGGCCGGGTCCTTGTTGGAGTTGGCGTGGCTGCAATCGACCATGATGTTGGCCTTGATCTTGGCCTTGGCCAGGTCCTGCTCGCAGAGGGCGACGCTGACCGAGTCGTAGTTCGGCTTGCCGTTGCCGCCGCGCAGTACCACGTGGCCGTACGGGTTGCCCTTGGTGGTAACGATCGACACGCCGCCTTCCTGGTTGATGCCGAGGAAGCGGTGCGGCTTGGACACCGACTGCAGGGCGTTGATGGCAACGGTCAGGCCGCCGTCGGTGCCGTTCTTGAAGCCGACTGCCGAGGACAGGCCCGAAGCCATCTCGCGGTGGGTCTGCGATTCGGTGGTGCGGGCGCCGATGGCCGACCAGCTGATCAGGTCCTGCAGGTACTGCGGGGAAATCGGGTCGAGCGCTTCGGTGGCGGTCGGCAGGCCCATTTCGGCCAGGTCCAGCAGCAGTTTGCGGCCGATGTGCAGGCCATCCTGGATCTTGAACGAGTCATCCAGGTACGGGTCGTTGATCAGGCCTTTCCAGCCGACGGTGGTGCGCGGTTTTTCGAAATACACGCGCATGACCAGGTACAGCGTGTCGGACACTTCCTCGGCCAGCACTTTCAGGCGCTCGGCGTACTCGTGGGCGGCCTTGATGTCGTGGATCGAGCAAGGGCCGACCACGACGAACAGGCGATGGTCCTTGCCGTCGAGAATATTGCGCACCACTTCACGGCCGGCAGTCACGGTCTGCAGGGCCTTGGCGCTGAGGGGGATTTCCTTCTTGAGCTGATCGGGGGTGATCAGGGTCTCGTTGGAGGCAACGTTCAAGTCATCGATCGGTAAATCAGCCATCGTGTTACTCGTCAGGTCACGGGTGCCGGCCGCCAACTATCCCCGTGCGGCCCAGCAGCAAGAATAATCGCAGCGGGGAGCCGAACCTTAGCGCGTTACAGGTGGCGCGACAATGGGCTGGGCCCAGTCCGTGTGGGGTTTTTCCGAGATGGCAGGTGTTTGCCGTGCATGGGCTGCCCAGCGCTGCGCAACCTGTGTAAAAAGAGGGCTGACTTTTACCTGGAGATCGGCATGCATCCGCACACACCACGTATCGGCATCATCGGCAGTGGCGCCATCGGCGGCTTCTATGGGTTGATGCTGGCCCGGGCCGGCTTCGATGTGCATTTTCTGTTGCGCAGCGAGTACGAGGTTGTCCGCGAGCAGGGGTTGGCCGTGGACAGTGCCGTGCATGGCAACTTGCAGATGAAGGTGCAGGCCTATGCCAGTGCCGCCGACATGCCGCCCTGCGACTGGCTGCTGGTGGGGGCCAAGGCCACCAGCAATGACCAGTTGGCGCCGCTGATCGTGCAGGCGGCCGCACCGGGCGCCAAGGTGGTGCTGCTGCAGAACGGCCTGGGCGTGGAGGAGCAGTTGCGCCCGGCCTTGCGCAGCGACATGCACCTGCTCGGCGGCTTGTGTTTCATCTGCGTCAACCGCCAGGCGCCCGGCGTGATCCGCCACCAGGCCTTGGGCGCGGTCAACCTCGGCTACCACAGCGGGCCGGCCAACGATGGCGGTGCCGCGCTGGTCAATGAGGGCTCGGGGCTGTTCCGGGCTGCGGGCATCGACTCGCAGGCCATGCCCGACCTGGCCCAGGCACGCTGGCAGAAGCTGGTGTGGAACGTGCCCTACAACGGCCTGTCGGTGCTGCTCGGTGCCAGCACCACGCCGCTGATGGCCGACAGTCATGGCCGCGCCCTGATTCAGGCCCTGATGGCCGAGGTGGTGCAGGGTGCGGCGGCGTGTGGCCATGTGTTGCCCGAGGGGTATGCCGAGCACCTGTTCCAGGTGACCGAGCGCATGCCCGACTACTGGCCCAGCATGTACCACGACCATGTCCACAAGCGCCCGCTGGAGCTGCAGGCCATCTATGCCGAGCCGTTGGCGCAGGCGCGTGCGGCAGGCTGCCGCTTGCCGCGCATGGAGATGCTGTACCAGGCGCTGGCTTTCATCGACCGGGGCGAACAGCCTCGCTGAGGGTGGTTCTGGCCCCGCCGGGGCCCTCCAGCCCGCATCAGCAGCGCGCCGGACGGCAAAGCGTGCGTCCGGCGCGCTGCTAAGCTGAAGCTTGCTCTGCCGCAGCGGCAGTCAAGGAGGTCGAATGATCCACTCCATGCTGTACGCCACCGACCTCGGTGTCTACGCCCCTTTTGTCATGCAACACGCGCTGGCGCTGGCGCGCACATTCGGCGCCGAGTTGTATGTGATCCATGCGGTAGAGCCCATGGGCCAGTTCGCTGAATCTCTTCTGCAAAGCTACCTCGATGAGCAGACGCTCGACCAGCTGCACAGCCAGGGGGTGAACACGGTGATGGCCAATATCGAGCAGCGTGTGCTGGAAAACTTTCGCGACGAACTGGGCGAGGAGGCCGACCTGGCGGTGATCAAGGCGGTGCGAGTACGCCAGGGCGACCCTGCGCAGGTGATCCTCGACCAGGCACAGCGGCTGAGCGTCGACCTGCTGATTTTCGGTAGCCACAGTGCTGGCGCCGGCGTGGATGTGCCATTGGGGCGCACGGCGGTACGGCTGCTGCAACTGTCGCCGGTACCGGTGTACATGGTGCCGCTGGCGCAGCATTTGGGGCGTAGGAAAGCATGAAGATGGCCGTAGGCCATTTCCGGGGGTATGTAACAAAATAGTTCTAGATTTATTTCCAGAACCACTAATATAGTTATATATCGTCGCTGCCTGCTGCCGCGGACTCATCGCTGAACCGAGGGGAACCTATGAAGCTTCAACAACTGCGCTACATCTGGGAAGTGGCGCACCATGACCTCAACGTCTCCGCGACGGCGCAGAGCCTGTATACCTCCCAGCCAGGTATCAGCAAGCAGATCCGCCTGCTCGAGGATGAGCTGGGTGTTGAAGTCTTTGCCCGCAGCGGCAAGCACCTGACCCGCGTTACCCCGGCCGGTGAGCGCATCATCAATACCGCTGGCGAAATCCTGCGCAAGGTCGAAAGCATCAAGCAGATTGCCCAGGAATTCTCCAACGAGAAGAAGGGCACGCTGTCCATCGCCACCACCCACACCCAGGCGCGTTATGCCTTGCCGCCGGTGATCAGCAACTTCATCAAGCAGTACCCGGAAGTGTCCTTGCACATGCACCAGGGTTCGCCCATGCAGATTGCCGAGATGGCCGCGGACGGGACGGTGGACTTCGCCATCGCCACCGAGGCGCTGGAGCTGTTCGGCGACCTGATCATGATGCCGTGCTACAAGTGGAACCGCTGCGTGGTGGTGCCGCAGGGTCATCCGTTGACCAAGCTGCCGAAGCTTACCCTGGAAGCGGTCGCCGAATACCCGATCGTTACCTACGTGTTCGGTTTCACCGGCCGTTCGAAGCTGGACGAAGCGTTCAACCACCGCGGCCTTACGCCGAAAGTGGTGTTTACCGCCGCTGACGCCGACGTGATCAAGACCTATGTGCGGCTGGGGCTGGGCGTGGGGATCGTCGCCAAGATGGCGGTGGACACCAAGCTCGACAGCGACCTGGTGGCCTTGGATGCCAGCGAACTGTTCGAAGCCAGCATCACCAAGATCGGCTTCCGCCGCGGCACCTTCCTGCGTGGCTTCATGTGCGACTTCATCGAGAAGTTCGCCCCGCATCTGACCCGTGAAGTGATGGCCAAGGCCATCCAGTGCCACAACAAGCAAGAGCTGGAAGACCTGTTCGAAGGCGTCGAGCTGCCGGTGCACTGATCTAGAATCGTACGGGGCCGCTTTGCGGCCCAATCGCCGGCAAGCCAGCTCCCACAGGATTACCGTTGCCTGAAGGCTTGTGATGTTCCTGTGGGAGCTGGCTTGCCGGCGATTGGGGCGCGAAGCGGCCCCAGCTGTGTTATGCCTTGCTGATCAGGTTGCCCGCGTGCAACCCGCATTCCTTCTGCGTCGACTCTTCCCACCACCAACGCCCTTCGCGCTCATGCTGGTTTGGCAGCACCGGGCGGGTGCAGGGCTCGCAGCCGATGCTGATGAAGCCGCGCTCGTGCAGGCTGTTGAACGGCAGCTCCAGCATGCGGATATAACCCCACACTTCCTCGCTGGTCATCTGTGCCAGTGGGTTGAACTTGTACAGGGTACGCTCGGGGGTGGAGAAGGCGCTGTCGATTTCCACTGCCGCCACCTGGCTGCGGGTCCCCGGGCTCTGGTCGCGGCGCTGGCCGGTGGCCCAGGCGCTCACGGTGGCCAGCTTGCGACGCAGCGGCTCGATCTTGCGGATACCGCAGCACTCGCCATGGCCGTCCTTGTAGAAGCTGAACAGGCCCTTTTCCTTGACGAACGGGTCGAGCTTGGCGCGGTCGGGGCTGAGGATTTCGATCGGCAGGTTGTACTGCTCGCGGACCTGGTCGATGAACCGGTAAGTCTCCGGGTGCAGGCGGCCGGTGTCGAGGCTGAACACCTTGACCTGCTTGTTCAGCTTCCAGGCCATGTCCACCAGCACCACGTCCTCGGCGCCGCTGAAGGAGATCCACAGGTCATCACCGAAGTGCTCGAAGGCAAGCTTGAGGATGTCCTGCGGGGACTTGTTGGCATAGGTCGCGGCCAGGGCGGCGACGTCGAAGGGTTGGCTCATCAGGCGGTTTCCATCGTGGCTGTGGCGCTGTGCGCTCGTAGTGAGGTGATGGTAACAAAAAATGGCGGGGTAGGCGGGCTTGGAGTCGGTGGCGCCTGCTTCGCGGGCTCGCCCGCTCCCACAGGTACAGCGCACATCTGCCAGTTGTGGGAGCGGGCGAGCCCGCGAAGCAGGCGCCGCCGATCACAAGCCTTGCAGGGTCTCCATCAACACCCGCACCTTGGCAATCGACTCTTCATATTCGGCCTGCCACTCGGAGTCGGCCACCACCGCGCCGCCGCCCCAGCAACTGACCTGTCCACCCTTGACCAGCAGGCTGCGAATGGCAATCGAGCTGTCCATCTCGCCGCGCACATCCACGTAGAGCAGTGAGCCGCAGTACAGCGCCCGACGTGCCGGCTCCAGTTCGTCGATGATCTGCATGGCGCGGATCTTCGGCGCGCCGGTGATCGAGCCGCCGGGGAAGCTGTCGCCGATCAGGTCCAGGGCGTCTTTGTCGCTGGCCAGCTGGCCGGTGATGCTGCTGACCAGGTGGTGCACATTGGGGTAGCTCTCCAGGCTGAACAGCTCCGGCACCTTCACCGAGCCGATCTCGCAGGTACGCCCCAGGTCGTTGCGCAGCAGGTCGACGATCATCAGGTTTTCCGAGCGATCCTTGGGGCTGTGCAGCAGCTCCTCGGCATTGCGCATGTCTTCTGCCGGGTTGCTGGCGCGCGGGCGGGTGCCCTTGATCGGCCGGGTTTCCACCTGGCGCTGGCTGACGCGGATGAAGCGCTCGGGCGAAAAGCTCAACAGGGCGCTGCCGTCGGCCAGTTGCTGGTAGCCGGAGAAGGGGGTGGGGCAGGCTTTGCGCAGGGCCTGGTAAGCGTGCCACGGATCGCCCTGGCAGGGCGCGCGGAAGCGCTGGGTAAGGTTGATCTGGTAGCAGTCGCCGGCCTGGATGTAGCGCTGCACCTGGTCAAAGGCGGCCTTGTACTGCTCGGGCTGCAGGTCGCCGGCCATCGGCGCGAGTAGCTGGAAGCTGCCGCTTTCCGCGTTGTCGACACCTTCGAACAGGGCGATCAGCCGTTCCCGTTCGCTGCCGGGCAGGCTCGGGTGGAACACCAGTTGGCTGGTCGCGCACTGGTGGTCGGTCACCAGCGCCCAGGCATACAGGCCCAGTTGCGCGTCCGGCAGGCCAAGGTCGTCCACGGCCAGGCTGGGCAGGTGTTCCAGGCGGCGGCCGAAGTCATAGCTCAGGTAGCCGATCAGGCCGCCAGCGAACGGCAGCTCGCTGCCTGCGGGCAACTGCGCATGGCCCAGTCGTGCCAGGCCGGCGCGCAGGCGCTGGAGGAAGGTGCGGCCATCTTCGTCGGGCTGCGCTTGCAGGTGTTGCAGCGGCCAGGCGCTGAGCAGGTCGAAGCGCCCGCGTTCGGCGCCGGGGCGGGCGCTGTCCAGCAGGATCGCACCGGGGGCCTGGCGCAGGCGGGCGAAATAGGCGGCAGGGTCGGGCTGGTAGGGCAGGGGGTGGAGCGTACAGGTCGGCATCAGTGTGGACGGCGATGTAAAAGCGAGGAGGGCGATTGTAGACCTGTGCAGGAAATGCGCCTAGCTTTGTGGCGACATTCAAGCACTGGGTTTCGCCCTTGCGGCCCTGTCGCGACACAAGGCCGCTCCTACAGGAGATCGCGTGATCCTGTAGGAGCGGCCTTGTGTCGCGATAGGGCTGCGCAGCAGCCCCGGCGATTTCAGCGCGGGTGCACGTGCCCGAACAAGCCTTGCGATACCCGCACGCGCTGTTCGGCATCTTCGCTGATGCCATCCTTGGCCAGCGCTTCCAGGTGCGCCTCGATGGCGTGGGTGCGCTGGGTCAGGCCGCAGTCGTTGGCGATCTGGATGTTCAGGCCCGGGCGGGCGTTGAGCTCGAGAATCAGCGGCCCCTTGTCCTGGTCCAGCACCATGTCGACACCGATGTAGCCCAGGCCGCACAGCTCGTAGCAGCCGGCGGCCAGCTTCATGAAGCCGTCCCAGTTCGGCAGTTGCACGCCATCCACCGCGTTGGTGGTGTCCGGGTGCTTGCTGATGATGTTGTTCAGCCAGGTGCCGCGCAGGGTCACGCCGGTGGCCAGGTCGACACCCACGCCGATGGCGCCCTGGTGCAGGTTTGCCTTGCCGCCGGACTGGCGGGTCGGCAGGCGCAGCATGGCCATCACCGGGTAGCCCATCAGCACGATGATGCGGATGTCCGGCACGCCTTCGTAGCTGATGCTCTTGAAGATCTGGTCAGGGGTGACCCGGTACTCGATCAGCGCACGGTCGCGGTGCCCGCCCAGCGAGTACAGGCCGGTGAGGATGCTCGAGATCTGGTGCTCGATTTCCTCGTGGCTGATGATCTTGCCGGACACCGTGCGGTAGCGGTCCTCGAAGCGGTCGGCGATCACCAGGATGCCGTCACCACCGGCGCCCTGCGCCGGCTTGATGACGAAATCGCTGCGCCCACCAATGATCTGGTGGAGCTTCTCGATCTCTTTCTCGGTCTCGATGATGCCGTACATTTCCGGCACATGGATGCCGGCCGCCAGGGCGCGCTCCTTGGTGATGATCTTGTCGTCGACGATCGGGTACAGGTGGCGCTTGTTGTACTTCAACACGTAGTCCGCGTTGCGCCGGTTGATACCCATGATGCCCCGGGCCTCCAGGGCTTTCCACGTCTTGATCAGGCCAAACATCAGGCGTCAGCCTTCTTCAGGAATGCCTTGAAGCGTACGAGCTCGGTCAGGCGGTAGCCGCGGTAGCGACCCATCGCCAGCATGAAGCCCACCAGGATCAGCAGCACGGCCGGGAAGGTGAACACGAAGTACACCAGCTCCGGCACCATCATCAACAGGTGCGCCAGGGAAGCGGCGAACAGGGTGCCGATGGCCACTTTCATGGCATGACCGCCGCCACGCTCTTCCCAGGTGATGGACAGGCGCTCGATGGTCATGGTCAGGATCACCATCGGGAACAGCGCTACCGACAGCCCGCGCTCCAGGCCCAGCTTGTGGCTGAACAGGCTGATGGCGGCAATCAGTACCACGACGAAGGTCAGTACCACCGACAGGCGTGGCAGCATCTGCAACTTCAGGTGTTCCAGGTACGAGCGCAACGACAGGCCCAGGGCGGTGATTACCGTGAACAGCACGATACCGAAGCCAAGCTGGGTTTCGCGGAAGGCCAGGGCGATCAGTACCGGGGTGAAGGTACCCAGGGTCTGCAGGCCGACCAGGTTGCGCAGCACCAGGATCACCAGCACGCCGATCGGGATCATCACCATGATCATGAAGGTTTGCTGGGTCTGCAGCGGCAGGCCGTACAGCGAATATTCGAGGAAGTCGGCGTCGGTATTTTCGTCGGTCAGCTTGGCCAGGCGGATGGCGTTCATCTCGCTGTTGTTCATGCTGAAGGTAACATTGGCCTTCTTGCCGCCATCGACGGTGATCAGGTTGTCGTCACCGGTCCACCACAGCAGGCGATCGCTGGGCAGGCCCTGCTCGCCGGTGTCCGGGTTGAAGTACAGCCAGTCGGTGCCGTTGAAGCTGCGCAGCCACAGTTCCGGGGTTTGCGGGGTGTCGGCCACCAGGCGGATGGTGTGCACCTTCTCCATCGGTACGTGGGCGATCGACAGCAGCAGGTCGATGACCTGGGCCTTCTTCATCGCCGTGGTGTCGCCGGCCAGCAGCAGCTTGACGTTGTCGTCGTTGAGGTTGTTGACCCGCTTGATGGTCTCGCTGACGAAGGTCTCGACGTCGGCCGAGTGCTGGCGGATCGGCGCCATCAGGGCCTCGGCGGCGATCTTCTCGGGGCCTTCCACTGCCAGGCTGTCACGGAAGGTCGGGCCTTTGACCGTGGTCTTCTCGTTGCTGTAGCGCTTGGTCAGCACCAGGCGGTAGTAGAGGGTCTGGTTGCCGCTGGCGCGGCGGGCCGACCAGGTGACCTTGCGGTTGCCGTCGGCACGGTTGACGCTCACCCCGTAGTTGTTGGAGATGAAGCTCTCGTTGAGGCTGACGTAGTCGCGGTTCAGCGGTGGCACGAACATCTGCACCTTGACCGGGTCCTTGGTGCTGGCCACGAACTCGACCTTGGCGTCGATGTTCCACAGGTCGTCGGTTTCATCCTCGGTTACCGGGATGCCGAGTACGAAGATCTGATAAGCCGTGACCGCCACGCCCAACAGCACCAGCACGGTGATCAGGACTTTCAGATGGAGGGTAAGAGAGCGCATCGGGATTACTCTGCTTTGGGAGCGTCGGTGGCACAGGCAGGTTTGCCGGCCGCGTATTTAAGGCTTGGGTCGACCAGCGCGTCGAAGTGCTTGAGCGCCTCGGAGCCGATCAGCAGCGGGAACTGGAAGGCGCTGCGGTCGGTGAGGTTGACTTCGATGGTGCGCATGGCCTGGCCCATGCAGATTTCAAGTTCGATGACCGGGCGCGCGGTGTAGGCCTTGCCCGATTCAGCATCATAGTCGCCGGCCCGGCGCTTGATCTTGCTTACGCGTGCCAGCGGGCGTTCGATGGGGTGCGAATGGGCGGCGTCGATGGCCAGGTAGAAGCGCACCCAGCTTTCGCCGTTGCGCTTGAAACGCTTGATGTCGCGGGCGCTGAGCGACGCGGTCTTGGCGCCGGTGTCGAGCTTGGCGGCCACTTCCAGGTCCAGGTCGCCCAGGCGTGCATATTCGTTGAGACCGTACACGGTCTTGCCTGCGGCCTGGCCAAGGGCCGGCAGCAGGGTGAGGCAGAGCAGCAATAATGCGGGTGTAAGTCTCATATTCCTGGCGCGGTGCAGTGCAAGGTTCGGGGCTGTTTTCAAAGCCATGTTCAGAGCCGTGTTCAGGGCAAGGCGACTGGCAGCGACTGCGCAAGCTTCCTCGTTCATCTGTCAACAGCATGAATGGATGACAGACAGGCTATCCATACTCCATCGGAGGCGCGGCATTCTATCACGCCGGCGCCTTGACGCCAGCGGTGCGCGATCTGACAGCACCGGGCTGGCATTAGTTCGTTCTTAGACGATTGTCGACAATATTCATTTTGTCTTTGACTGCCGCGGTCAAATTAGCTAATTTCTGGCAAAGAGATTTGCAAGGTGTCGACAATATGCAGGACCTATCCACCCCCAGCCCGATGCTGGCAGACGAAACGGAAACCTTGTCCGAAAACGTCTTCCGGCGCATCCAGGCGGCCATCGTCAAGGGCGATATCGCCCCTGGCAGCAAGATTTCCGAGCCGGAGCTGGCGCGTACCTACGGCATCAGCCGCGGGCCGCTGCGCGAGGCCATTCACCGCCTCGAAGGCCAGCGCCTGCTGGTGCGGGTGCCGCATGTGGGGGCGCGGGTGGTGTCGCTCAACCACGCCGAACTGATCGAGCTGTACGAAATTCGCGAATCGCTGGAAGGCATGGCCTGCCGCCTGGCCGCCGAACGCATGAGCCAGGCCGACATCGACGAGCTGCGCCGGGTGCTCGACACCCACGAGCGCGATGCCGCGTTCCAGGCCGGCCTGGGCTATTACCAGCAGGAAGGCGACTACGACTTCCATTACCGGATCATCCAGGGCAGCGGTAACCAGACCCTGGTCAAGATGCTCTGCGGCGAGCTGTACCAGCTAGTGCGCATGTACCGCATCCAGTTTTCCGCCACGCCCAACCGGCCACGCCAGGCCTTTGCCGAACACCACCGCATTCTCGATGCCATCGCCGACCGTGACGGCGAGCTGGCCGAACTCCTGATGCGCCGCCACATCGGCGCGTCCAAGCGCAATATCGAGCGTCACTACCTGGACGCCCACAACAACAGCCCACGAGGTGAGAAATGACTGTGAAGAGCACCCCCGGTCAGCGTTTCCGCGACGCCGTTGCCGCTGAACATCCGCTGCAGGTGGTTGGCGCCATCAATGCCAACCATGCCCTGCTGGCCAAGCGCGCCGGCTTCAAGGCCATCTACCTGTCCGGTGGCGGCGTCGCCGCCGGTTCGCTGGGCCTGCCGGACCTGGGCATCAGCGGCCTGGACGATGTACTCACCGACGTGCGCCGCATCACCGACGTGTGCGACCTGCCGCTGCTGGTGGATGTCGACACCGGCTTCGGCGCCTCTGCCTTCAACGTTGCCCGTACCGTGCGCTCGATGAGCAAGTTCGGCGCTGCCGCCATCCATATCGAGGACCAGGTCGGCGCCAAGCGCTGCGGCCACCGCCCGAACAAGGAAATCGTCAGCCAGCAGGAAATGGTCGACCGCATCAAGGCCGCAGTCGATGCCCGCACCGATGACAGCTTCGTGATCATGGCGCGTACCGACGCTCTGGCCGTCGAGGGCCTGAACGCCGCCCTGGACCGCGCCGCCGCCTGCGTCGAGGCCGGTGCCGACATGATCTTCCCGGAAGCCATCACCGAACTGCAGATGTACAAGACCTTCGCCGACCGGGTGAAGGCACCGATCCTGGCCAACATCACCGAATTCGGCGCCACGCCGCTGTACACCACCGAAGAGCTGGCCTCGGTCGACGTGTCGCTGGTGCTGTACCCGCTGTCGGCGTTCCGTGCCATGAACAAGGCGGCCGAGAACGTGTACACCGCGCTGCGTCGCGACGGCACGCAGAAGAACGTGATCGACACCATGCAGACCCGCATGGAGCTCTACGATGCCATTGGTTACCACGCCTTCGAGCAGAGCCTCGATGCGCTGTTTGCCCAGAAAAAAGGTTGAGCCTGTGAGGGCCTCATCGCCGGCAAGCCGGCTCCCACAGGTACCGCACAAGGTTCGAGCCCTGTGCAAGACATTGTGGGAGCTGGCTTGCCGGCGATAGGGCCGATACAGCCACCCCCGAATTAGCCAGAAAGAATCCATAACAAGTTCAAGAAAGGAGAAACACCATGGCCGAAGCAAAAGTACTCAGTGGCGCAGGCCTGCGCGGCCAGGTGGCCGGCCAGACCGCGCTGTCGACCGTGGGCCAGGCCGGTGCCGGGCTGACCTACCGTGGTTACGACGTGCGTGACCTGGCCGCGGGTGCCGAGTTCGAAGAAGTCGCCTACCTGCTGCTGTACGGCGAGCTGCCGAGCAAAGCCGAACTGGCCGACTACAAGCGCAAGCTCAAGGGCCTGCGTGACCTGCCGCAAGCCCTGAAGGAAGTGCTCGAGCGCATCCCGCGTGACGCCCACCCGATGGACGTGATGCGCACAGGTTGCTCGGTGCTGGGTACCCTGGAGCCCGAACTGACCTTCGAGGCCCAGCGTGACAAGACCGACCGCCTGCTGGCGCTGTTCCCGGCAGTGATGTGCTACTGGTACCGCTTCACCCACGACGGCGTGCGTATCGACTGCACCAGCGACGAAGACACCCTCGGTGGCCACTTCCTGCACCTGCTGCATGGCAAGAAGCCGAGCGAGCTGCACGTCAAGGTCATGAACGTGTCGCTGATCCTCTACGCCGAGCACGAGTTCAACGCCTCGACCTTCACCGCTCGCGTCTGTGCCTCGACCCTGTCCGACCTGTACTCCTGCGTAACCGCTGCCATCGGTTCGCTGCGCGGCCCGCTGCATGGCGGTGCCAACGAGGCGGCGATGGAGCTGATCGAGCGCTTCCAGAGCCCGCAGGAAGCCACTGCCGAGCTGCTGCGCATGCTCGAGCGCAAGGACAAGATCATGGGCTTTGGCCATGCCATCTACAAAGAGTCCGACCCGCGCAACGAGGTGATCAAGGGCTGGTCGAAACAGCTCGCCGACGAAGTGGGTGACAAGGTGCTGTACCCGGTTTCCGAAGCCATCGACAAGACCATGTGGGAGCAGAAGCGCCTGTTCCCCAACGCCGACTTCTACCATGCCTCGGCGTACCACTTCATGGGCATCCCGACCAAGCTGTTCACCCCGATCTTCGTCTGCTCGCGCCTGACCGGCTGGGCTGCGCACGTCTTCGAGCAGCGCGCCAACAACCGCATCATCCGCCCGAGCGCCGAGTATGTCGGCGTCGAGCAGCGCCAGTTCGTGCCGATCGAACAGCGCTGACGGGCCGTACCTGTGGGGGTGGCCTGTTCCGGCCTCATCGCCGGCAAGCCGGCTCCCACAGGGACTGCACCAGCCTCAGGAGCAGTGCAATACCTGTGGGAGCCGGCTTGCCGGCGATGAGGCCGGAACAGCTGACACAGGGCTGCAACCAGAAAGCTATCCACGACCGTACCGTGACCGAGCCTGATAACGATATGAACACTGCATTCCGCAAGCACCTGCCAGGCACCGACCTGGACTACTTCGATGCCCGCGCGGCGGTCGAGGCCATCAAGCCCGGCGCCTACGATGGCCTGCCTTACACCTCTCGCGTACTCGCCGAAAACCTGGTGCGCCGCTGCGACCCGGCTACCCTCGACGCCTCGCTGGGCCAGCTGATCGAGCGCAAGCGCGACCTCGACTTCCCGTGGTTCCCGGCCCGCGTGGTGTGCCACGACATTCTCGGCCAGACCGCACTGGTCGACCTCGCCGGCCTGCGTGACGCCATTGCCGACAAAGGCGGCGACCCGGCCCAGGTCAACCCTGTGGTGCCGGTGCAACTGATCGTCGACCACTCGCTGGCCGTCGAGTGCGGCGGTTTCGACCCGCAGGCCTTCGAAAAGAACCGCGCCATCGAAGACCGCCGCAACGAAGACCGCTTCCACTTCATCAACTGGACCAAGAAGGCGTTCAAGAACGTCGACGTGATCCAGCCGGGCAACGGCATCATGCACCAGATCAACCTGGAGAAGATGTCGCCGGTGATCCACAACGACCGTGGCGTGGCCTACCCGGACACCTGCGTCGGCACCGACAGCCACACCCCGCATGTCGACGCCCTGGGCGTGATCGCCATCGGTGTGGGTGGCCTGGAAGCCGAGAACGTGATGCTCGGCCGTGCCTCGTGGATGCGCCTGCCGGAAATCGTCGGCGTCGAGCTGACCGGCAAGCTGGCGCCGAACATCACCGCCACCGACCTGGTGCTGGCCCTGACCGAATTCCTGCGCAAGCAGAAAGTCGTCGGCGCCTACCTGGAGTTCCACGGCGAGGGTGCCCGTGCCCTGACCCTGGGCGACCGCGCCACCATTTCCAACATGGCCCCGGAATATGGCGCCACTGCGGCGATGTTCGCCATCGACCAGCAGACCATCGACTACCTGCGCCTGACCGGCCGTGAAGAGCAGCAGGTCAAGCTGGTGGAAACCTATGCCAAGGCCACCGGCCTGTGGGCCGACAGCCTGGGCGGCGCAGTCTACGAGCGCACCCTGAGCTTCGACCTGTCGAGCGTGGTGCGCAACATGGCCGGCCCGTCCAACCCGCATGCCCGCGTCGCCACCAGCGACCTGGCGGCCAAAGGCATCGCCGGCAGCTGGGAAGAAGTGCCAGGGCAGATGCCAGATGGCGCGGTGATCATTGCCGCCATCACCAGCTGCACCAACACCAGCAACCCGCGCAACGTGATTGCCGCAGGCCTGCTGGCGCGCAATGCCAACAAGCTGGGCCTGGCCCGCAAGCCGTGGGTCAAGTCGTCGCTGGCGCCTGGCTCCAAGGCCGTGCAGTTGTACCTGGAAGAGGCCGGGCTGGAGAAGGAGCTGGAACAGCTCGGCTTTGGTATCGTCGCCTTCGCCTGCACCACCTGCAACGGCATGTCCGGCGCCCTGGACCCGGTGATCCAGCAAGAAATCATCGACCGTGACCTGTACGCCACTGCCGTGCTGTCGGGCAACCGCAACTTTGACGGGCGGATCCACCCGTATGCCAAGCAGGCCTTCCTCGCTTCGCCGCCACTGGTAGTGGCCTACGCCATCGCCGGTACCATCCGCTTCGACATCGAGAAGGATGTGCTGGGCGTGGTCGACGGCAAGGAAATCCGCCTCAAGGACATCTGGCCCAGCGACGAAGAGATCGACGCCGTGGTGCGTGCCGCGGTCAAGCCGGAGCAGTTCCGCAAGGTGTACATCCCGATGTTCGCCATCGAGGAAGACCGTGGGCCGAAGGTGGCGCCGCTGTACGACTGGCGCCCGATGAGCACCTACATCCGCCGCCCGCCGTACTGGGAGGGCGCCTTGGCCGGTGAACGGACCCTGCGCGGCATGCGCCCGCTGGCAGTGCTGCCGGACAACATCACCACCGACCACCTGTCGCCGTCCAACGCCATCATGCTCGACAGCGCTGCCGGCGAGTACCTGGCGAAGATGGGCCTGCCGGAGGAGGACTTCAACTCCTACGCTACCCACCGTGGCGACCACCTGACCGCCCAGCGCGCTACCTTTGCCAACCCCAAGCTGTTCAACGAAATGGTGCGCAAGGAAGACGGCTGCGTGAAGCAGGGCTCGCTGGCGCGTATCGAGCCGGAAGGCAAGGTCACCCGCATGTGGGAGGCGATCGAGACCTACATGGATCGCAAGCAGCCGCTGATCATCGTCGCCGGTGCCGACTACGGCCAGGGTTCGTCCCGTGACTGGGCGGCCAAGGGTGTGCGCCTGGCTGGTGTCGAGGCGATCGTCGCCGAAGGCTTCGAGCGTATTCACCGTACCAACCTGGTGGGCATGGGCGTACTGCCGCTGGAGTTCAAGCCGGGCACCGACCGCAAGACCCTCGGCCTGGATGGCAGCGAGACCTATGACGTACTGGGCGCGCGTACGCCGCGGGCGACGCTGACCCTGGTGGTTACCCGCGCCAACGGCGAGCGCCTGGAGGTACCGGTGACCTGCCGCCTGGACACCGCCGAGGAAGTGTCGATCTACGAGGCCGGCGGGGTGCTGCAGCGCTTCGCCCAGGACTTCCTCGAAGCGACCGCCTAATTGCAGGGGGCCGCTTTGCGGCCCATCGCCGGCAAGCCAGCTCCCACAGGGATTGCACATCCTGCAGCCAGCTGGGTTCCTGTGGGAGCTGGCTTGCCGGCGATGGGCTGCATGGCAGCCCCGGGTTTTTATGCCTATCAGACAGGACAGCACATCCATGGCTCATGTACCGCAAGTAAAAATCCCCGCCACCTACATCCGTGGCGGCACCAGCAAAGGCGTGTTCTTCCGCCTGCAAGACCTGCCCGAACTGGCGCAGATCCCCGGCCCTGCCCGTGATGCACTGCTGCTGCGGGTGATCGGCAGCCCCGACCCCTATGGCAAGCAGATCGACGGCATGGGCGGCGCCACTTCGAGCACCAGCAAGACCGTGATCCTGTCGCAAAGCATCAAGCCTGAACACGATGTCGACTACCTGTTCGGCCAGGTCAGCATCGACAAGGCCTTTGTCGACTGGAGCGGCAATTGCGGCAACCTCTCTGCCGCGGTCGGTTCGTTCGCCATCAGCAGCAGCCTGGTCGACCCGGCGCGCATTCCGCGCAACGGCATCGCCACCGTGCGCATCTGGCAGGCCAACATCGGCAAGACCATCATCGCCCATGTGCCGATCACCGAAGGTGAAGTGCAGGAAACCGGCGACTTCGAGCTGGACGGGGTGACCTTCCCGGCCGCCGAGGTGCAGCTGGAGTTCCTCGACCCGGCGGCCGACGAAGATGGCGACGGCGGGGCGATGTTCCCCACCGGCAACCTGGTCGATGACCTCGAGGTGCCGGGTGTCGGTACGTTCAAGGCGACCCTGATCAATGCCGGCATCCCGACCATCTTCGTCAATGCGGCGGATATCGGCTACACCGGCACCGAACTGCAGGACGCCATCAACGGCGACCCGCAGGCGCTGCTGCGCTTCGAGACGATTCGCGCCTATGGCGCCGTACGCATGGGCCTGATCGGCAACGTCGACCAGGCTGCCGGGCGTCAGCACACGCCGAAAGTGGCTTTCGTCGCGCCGCCGAGCACCTACACTGCGTCCAGTGGCAAAGCGGTGCAGGCGGGTGATATCGACCTGCTGGTACGGGCCTTGTCGATGGGCAAGCTGCACCATGCAATGATGGGGACGGCCGCGGTGGCCATCGGCACCGCGGCGGCCATTCCGGGCACGCTGGTCAACCTCGCCGCAGGCGGGGGCGAGCGCAGCGCCGTGCGTTTCGGCCACCCCTCGGGCACCCTGCGGGTGGGGGCCGAGGCGCGCCAGGTGAATGGTGAATGGACAGTGACCAAGGCAATCATGAGCCGCAGTGCTCGCGTGCTGATGGAGGGCTGGGTTCGCGTGCCTGGCGATAGCTTCTAACGCACCACTGGCGCTCGGCTTTAGTGAGTTGGGGCCGCTTGGCGGCCCTTCGCGGGCTTGCCCGCTCCCACAGGTAATCACAGGTTCCGAAGGCTGTGGTGTACTTGTGGGAGCGGGCAAGCCCGCGAAGGGCTGCACAGCAGCCCCGGCAATTCTGAACGGAGCTGCATATGAGCGCCAACGTAGACCTCAACGCCCGCCCGGACTACGACCGGGTGCTGCAAACCCTCGCCGATTACGCCCTCACGTACCGGGTCGAATCTGCCGAAGCCCTGGACACCGCGCGCAACTGCCTGATGGATACCCTCGGCTGCGGCCTGCTGGCCCTGCGCTTCCCCGAATGCACCAAGCTGCTCGGCCCCCAGGTGGAAGGCACCCTGGTGCCCAACGGCGCCCGCGTGCCCGGCACCGCCTACCGCCTGGACCCGGTCAAGGCCGCCTGGGACATCGGCTGCACGGTACGTTGGCTGGACTACAACGATACCTGGCTGGCCGCCGAATGGGCCCACCCCTCGGACAACCTCGGCGGCATCCTGGCCGTTGCCGATCACCTGTCGCAGAAGCGCGTAGCCGCAGGTGAAACGCCACTGTTGATGCGCGATGTGCTCGAAGCCATGGTCATGGCTCACGAGATCCAGGGCGTGCTGGCGCTGGAAAACGCCTTCAACCGCGTTGGCCTCGACCACGTGATTCTGGTCAAGGTGGCCTCCACCGCCGTGTGCGCCAGGCTGATGGGGGCCAACCGTGAGCAGATGCTGAGCGCCTTGTCCCACGCCTTCGTCGACGGCCAGGCGCTGCGTACCTACCGCCATGCGCCCAACGCCGGTTCGCGCAAATCGTGGGCCGCCGGTGATGCTTCCAGCCGTGGCGTGCGCCTGGCCGATATTGCCCTGCGTGGCGAGATGGGCGTGCCGGGCGTGCTCACTGCGCCGCAGTGGGGCTTCTACGATGTGCTGTTCAGTCACACCAACAAGGACCTCGCGCTCAAGCCGTCCGAGCAGCAAGAGCTGCGCGTGCCGCAAGCCTTGGGTAGCTACGTGATGGAAAACGTGCTGTTCAAGGTCAGTTTCCCTGCCGAGTTCCACGCCCAGACCGCCTGCGAAGCAGCGGTAACCTTGCATCCACTGGTCCGTAACCGCCTGCACGAAATCGACCGTATCGTCATTACCACCCAGGAGTCGGCGATCCGCATCATTTCCAAGAGCGGCCCGCTGGCCAATGCCGCCGACCGCGACCACTGCCTGCAGTACATGGTGGCGGTGCCGCTGATTTTCGGTCATCTGGTGGCCGAGCATTACGAAGACACCTTCCATGCCAACCACCCAAGCATCGACCGCCTGCGCGAGAAGATGGAGGTGGTGGAAGACCCACGCTTCAGCCGTGAATACCTGGAGCCGGACAAACGCTCGATCGCCAACGCGCTGCAGGTGTTCTTCAAGGATGGCAGCAGTACCGAGCAGGTGGTGGTGGAATACCCGATCGGGCATCGCCGGCGGCGAGGGGAGGGCATACCGTTGCTGGAGGCCAAGTTCAGGGACAACCTGGCGACGCGCTTTGCGCGGCAGCGGTGTGGGGAGATTGTGGAAGTGTGCAAGGACCAGCAGAAGCTGGAGCAGATGGCGGTGCACAGGTTTGTCGACCTGTTCGTGATCTGAGGTTGCCTGTGCTGGCCTCTTCGCGGCTAAAGCCGCTCCCACAAGGTCCTGCGCAGCCCTCGACAACTGTGGGGGCCCTGTGGGAGCGGCTTTAGCCGCGAAGAGGCCGGTACAGGTTGAAACAAGAAAGCCCCGGCATTTCTGCCGGGGCTTTCCTTTACATCTTACAACTCAGCTTACGCCTGAACTACCGGGATCTTGGCGTTGGCTGCCGCTTCGCGGAACTCGGCGATCTGGTCGAAGCTCAGGTAGCGGTAAACGTCGGCAGCCATGCTGTCGATGTCCTTCGCGTACTGCATGTACTCTTCAACGGTCGGCAGCTTGCCGATGATCGAAGCGACAGCAGCCAGCTCGGCCGATGCCAGGTACACGTTGGTGGCGTCGCCCAGACGGTTCGGGAAGTTACGGGTCGAGGTGGAGACCACGGTCGAACCGGTCTGCACACGTGCCTGGTTACCCATGCACAGCGAGCAGCCTGGCATTTCCATGCGCGCGCCAGCCTTGCCGTAGATGCCGTAGTAGCCTTCTTCGGTCAGCTGGTGAGCGTCCATCTTGGTTGGCGGAGCCAGCCACAGACGGGTCGGGATACCGCCCTTGACCTTGTCCAGCAGCTTGCCGGCAGCGCGGAAGTGGCCGATGTTGGTCATGCACGAACCGATGAACACTTCGTCGATCTTCTCGCCCTGTACCGAAGACAGCAGGCGGGCATCGTCCGGGTCGTTCGGCGCGCAGAGCACAGGCTCTTTCACGTCGGCCAGGTCGATTTCGATGATTTCGGCGTATTCGGCATCGGCGTCGGCCGACAGCAGCTCAGGCTTGGCCAGCCAGGCTTCCATGGCCTGGGCGCGGCGCTCCAGGGTGCGGGCATCGCCGTAGCCTTCGCCGATCATCCAGCGCAGCAGGGTGATGTTGGACTGCAGGTACTCGGCGATGGCCTTTTCTGGCAGCTTGATGGTGCAACCGGCAGCGGAACGCTCGGCCGAGGCGTCGGACAGCTCGAAGGCTTGCTCGACGGTCAGATCGTTCAGGCCTTCGATCTCGAGGATGCGGCCGGAGAAGGCGTTTTTCTTGCCTTTCTTCTCGACGGTCAGCAGGCCCTTCTGGATGGCGTAGTAAGGGATGGCATGAACCAGGTCACGCAGGGTGATGCCTGGCTGCAGTTTGCCCTTGAAGCGCACCAGGATCGACTCTGGCATGTCCAGCGGCATGACGCCGGTGGCGGCGGCGAAGGCCACCAGGCCGGAACCTGCCGGGAACGAGATGCCGATCGGGAAGCGGGTGTGCGAGTCGCCACCGGTACCCACGGTGTCAGGCATCAGCATGCGGTTCAGCCAGCTGTGGATGATGCCGTCGCCCGGGCGCAGCGACACGCCGCCACGGGTGCGGATGAAGTCTGGCAGGGTGTGGTGGGTGGTGACGTCGATCGGCTTCGGATAGGCCGCGGTGTGGCAGAACGACTGCATCACCAGGTCAGCGGAGAAGCCCAGGCACGCCAGGTCTTTCAGCTCGTCGCGGGTCATCGGGCCAGTGGTGTCCTGGGAACCGACGGTGGTCATCTTCGGCTCGCAGTAGGCACCTGGGCGCACGCCCTGGCCTTCTGGCAGGCCGCAGGCACGGCCGACCATTTTCTGTGCCAGGGTGAAGCCCTTGCCCGAATCGGCAGGCTGCTCCGGCTTCTTGAACAGGTCGGAAGCACCCAGGCCCAGTTCGGCACGGGCTTTTTCGGTCAGGCCACGGCCGACGATCAGCGGGATACGGCCGCCAGCGCGGACTTCATCCAGCAGCACTTCGGTTTTCAGCTCGAAGTTGGTGACCAGTTCGTCGCTGCCGTGACGGCGCACTTCGCCCTTGAACGGGTAAACGTCGATGACGTCGCCCATGCCCAGGTTGGTGCAGTCGAATTCGATCGGCAGGGCGCCGGCGTCTTCCATGGTGTTGTAGAAGATCGGGGCGATCTTGGTGCCGAAGCAGAAGCCACCGGCGCGCTTGTTCGGCACGTACGGGATGTCGTCGCCGAAGAACCACAGCACCGAGTTGGTGGCGGATTTACGCGAGGAACCGGTACCGACCACGTCACCGACGTAGGCAACCGGGAAGCCCTTGGCCTTGACGGCTTCGATCTGGGCCAGCGGGCCGACCGAACCAGGCTGCTGCGGCTCGATGCCGTCGCGGGCCATTTTCAGCATGGCCAGGGCGTGCAGCGGGATGTCAGGGCGCGACCAGGCGTCCGGGGCAGGGGACAGGTCGTCGGTGTTGGTTTCGCCAGGCACCTTGAACACGGTCAGGGTGTACTTGTCGGCGATGGCCGGACGCGAGGTGAACCACTCGCCGGCAGCCCAGGATTCCAGCACGGCCTTGGCGTGAACGTTGCCGGCCTTGGCTTTTTCGGCCACGTCGTGGAAGGCATCGAACATCAGCAGGGTGTGCTTGAGCTGTTCGGCCGCGACGGCGCCCAGTTCGGCGTCATCCAGCAGTGCGACCAGCGTTTCGATGTTGTAGCCGCCCTGCATGGTGCCCAGCAGTTCGGTGGCGTGCTTGCGGTCGATCAGAGGCGACTTGGCTTCGCCCTTGGCGACGGCGGAGAGGAAAGCGGCCTTGACGTAGGCAGCTTCGTCGACCCCTGGCGGTACGCGATTGGTGATCAGGTCTACGAGGAAGGCTTCTTCGCCGGCCGGCGGGTTTTTCAGCAGCTCGACCAGGCCTGCAGTTTGTTCGGCGTTCAGCGGCTGGGGCACGATACCCAGGGCGGCACGCTCTTCGATGTGTTTGCGGTAGGCTTCAAGCACAGTTATTTCCCTCATCAGTGGTCCCTAAAGGGGGTCCGGGACGCTCATCCAGCATTCAATGCACCCATGCGCTGCCACGGCTTTGTGGGCCGCCCAGCCAGAGTCGCAAAGAATCCTTACAGAAGCTGCTTTCAAAGTTTTACGCCTGCAGAACGGGGAGCTGATGAGGGCTGGCACGGGCATGCGAGGGATGCATGGCCCGGGCCAACGCCGTTCTACCGGATGAACTGTGCTCGTGACGCTTTGAAAACAGCTTCCAACGGACATTGTTGCCTTTGAAAAGGCGGGATGATTCTACGGCAAAAAAAGCTCGAACGTAAGGCGGCGAAGATGACTTTAACGAGTGACCCTGGTTAGACAAAGGGCTAACATGAGCCCGTGTTCCACCGCCAAGCTGTTGTTTTTCATGTCCAACAAGTCCATCAAGACCCCTTGCGTCGGCCTGTGCTCCACGGTTTACGGAGACACGGTTTGCCGTGGCTGCAAGCGGTTCCACCACGAAGTGATCAACTGGAACGGCTACGACGATGCGCAGAAGCGCGCCGTGTGGCTGCGCCTGGAGCAGCTGCTGGTGCAGGTGATGATGGCCAAGCTGGAGGTGTTCGACAAAGGCCTGCTGCGCCAGCAACTGGAGCAGCGTTCCATCCGCTTTGTCGAGCAGCAGTCGGAATATTGCTGGGCGTACCAGCTGATTGCCCGCGGGGCGCGGATGATCCGCGACCTGGAAGCCTACGGCATGGTGCTGCTGCCGGAATTCCGCGACTGGGAGCTGCCGCAGTTGCGCGACGCCATCGACCGCGAGTTCTTCCTGCTGTCCGAGGCGCATTACCAGCGCTACATCGCCCCGGCGTTCCTGCAACAGGCTTTGGAGTAGGCTGTTTCCCGCTGATTTCGGGCGGCATCGCTCGCGTAGTGTCCGGCGTTTTCCATGTACAGGAAGCGCCCATGAGCGACTATGTCTACCACCCGGAATTTTCCTTTTTGGCTCGCTGCTGGTGGCAGCTGGGCGATGAGCTCCTGCATCCCGATCAGTGGGACGCTTCGACCGCCAGGCTTGCCCCCATGTGGCTGCATTATGGCGGAGCCGGGTTTCACAATGACCACTGGTACCGGTATCTGCGGGCCGAGCCCGAAGGCACCGGGCCATTGCAGCTGGAGCCATGGAGCTACACCTTGCCCAGTCATGTGTATGGCGAGCTGTTCTGGTTCGGAGCCTATGTCAGCGGTACGGACCGGACCGGGGCGACGCTGCGCTATGAAATGCGGCCTTATGACCGGAACTGGAAACCGCTGAACCGGATTGTCTACAGTAAGCCGGGGGCGCTGTCAGGCTTTGCAGGCTATGCGGGCGTGAAGGACCAGACCGAGGCGGCGGCCGGGCGTCAGCATCTGGCCGACCCGCAGCACCTGTGGAACCTTTCGGGTATCAACCACAACGATATCAAGCGCGGGGCGCGGTTATGCAATGTCGTTCTGGTCGACGCCGCCGGGCAACGGGCCAGGCGCATCGCCAACCGGGAGGCGTGGCTGATAAACACGTTGACTGGCGAGCCAGGCCTGATGGCCCTCGAAGTGCTGGACTACGCCCATGAAGCGCGTGATGTCGCCTGGGGCACGGGTCTGCAGCGGGCGGGCAGCAGTCATGTGTTCAAGGCAGAGCACAGTTTCATCGCCAGTTTGTGCTGGCGGCCCGACGAGACGCCAGCCGGCTCCACGGACGGCGTGCAGGGCTTAGTGGCAGCTCGCTTTGACGAAGGCTGGGAGTGGAACCCACGGGCAAGGTTGAGTGTGGAGCAGGCCGATTCGTTGGGCACGCGCTGGCGCGACGATGAAACCCGACCGGCATGCGAGCGTTTCTGGTTTGCCGCCTACCTCGATAACGGGGTGTATGCGTATGAGATCTGGCCGCTTGACGAGCGTGGTCGGCGCCTGAACTTCACCCTGCGCAAACAGAAGGGCTGGACCATGAGCCTGGCGCAGCGCTGGCAATCGGTTCGTGCGGAGGCGGATTTTCTCTGGCATCTGGACGGGTTGGACCCGGCTGCCTTGCAGGTGGGGGCAACTGTGGCCAACGTGAAACTCAGGCACAGCAGTGGTCGAGTCGTGAAGCTGGCTGATCGCAGCGAACGCAGGCTGGGTGCGGAGGCGCTGGGTGAGGAAGGATCCCTGACTGTGCAGGTGCTGGAAACCTCGGCCAGGTTCTAGGGGGGGCGCAAGGGCGCTGCTACAGCGCCCTTGCCGGGGTCAGTCGCCGCTGTACTCGCAGCCGCTGGTGCAGGTCTCGTGGATGCGGACTTTCGACAGTTCCGGCAGCAGCGGCTTGACCTGGTCCCAGATCCACTTGGCGATCACTTCGCTGGTGGGGTTTTCCAGGCCCGGGATGTCGTTCAGGTAGTTATGGTCCAGTTGCTCGTAGATCGGCTTGAAGATCGCCTTGATCTCGGCGAAATCGCGGATCCAGCCGGTGTGCGGGTCGAGCGGGCCGGTCAGGTGCAGGCCGACCTTGAACGAGTGGCCGTGCAGGCGACCGCATTTGTGCCCGGCAGGGACGTGCGGTAGGCGGTGGGCCGACTCGAATGTAAATTCTTTAAAAATTTCCACGCTGTCATAACTCTGTGTGAATCAAGAATGCGCGCAGTCTACCAGCATGGCCGCTACAAGGCTTGCAGGCGTTCATGCAACCGCCCGGTGGCAATCAGCTCCAGCAGCTCGTCGCCCAGCCGCTGGCTCTCGGCAATGGCCTTGTACCAGTAGCGCTTGCGGCCAGGCGCATCGCCCATGAAACGCTTGAAGTCGTTGCGGTCGGGCAGCTTGCCGTAGGGCAGCGCCGCCAGGTACTGCGGCGAGGGTGTCATCAGCAGCACGTTCTGCAGGCGGGTGGCATCGCCCTTGCGCCAGGGCAGGGCCTTGTCGAACCAGCCGGGTACGACCTTGTCGGTGAAGTGCGGGTACAGCACCAGGTCGTCGCCGCGGTAGGGCAGGTCGAGGTGGTAGTCCAGCAGGCCGCCGTCGCGGTAGGTGCCTGCACCTGCGCCTGGGATGTCTTTCACACCTTCCATGAACATGGGGATGGACCCTGAGGCGAGCAAGGCATGGCGCAGGTTGGCCTGGTCCAGCGGCAGGCAGCGCGAGGGGAAGTCGGTCAGTGCGTCGAGCGGCGGCGTGGCGCGGCCGTCGTGCAGGATGATGCGCTCGAAGTGCCGGGCCAGGCGCGAACGGCCGAGCAGGTTGCTGGCGATCACCGAACCCAGGCCGAGGCCCAGGCGGCCGCGATGGTCGTGGGCGAGCTGGCCATGGCTCTTCACTACCAGGATGTTCAGGCGATAGTGCGGGTTGGCCAGCAGTTGGCCGTCGCGGCCTTGCAGCAGGTTGTCGAGCATGTGTTGGCAACTGCGGCTGATTTCGGCCGGGGTGACGCCCTTGGCGAAATCCTGCTCGGTGTACAGTTCGCCCAGGCGACGGATGCCTGCGACCGGGTCGTCGAGGCAGGCACTGGCGAAGCGCCAGGCGCCGATCGAGGCGCCGATCAGCGCACGTTGGCGTGGTGCCGACGGCAGCCACTCACCGAACAGCGCCAGGTCCAGGCCCTGGATGCCCAGCGGCTTCGGCCCGCCAGCCGCACCCGGCAACACACCGACATCGGCCGCCTGCAGGCCGCGCTCGCGGACCTGCCGCAGGGCACGTTGGCCGGCCTTGAAGGTGAGGGCGGGGTATTTGATGTGAATGGCGCTCATGGCGGATCTCTTGGGCAGCAGGCGAGTCATTGTAAAGGGTTCAAGGCATGCACAGGGCCTGCAGGAGATTGCCCAACCCATCGGGTTGCGCTGTCGCATAGGGAACAAGGTTCTAAAGCATGTCACATTCCCTGTGGGAGCGGGCGCGCCCGCGAATGGCCCAGCGCGGTTTATGGCACCGGCTCCGCCGGTGTTCGCGGGCATGCCCGCTCCCACAGGGACCGCGCAGGATTCGGTGATGGCGAGACAGCAGCCTGACCTGCGCTATCATGGCGCCAGTTGTTTTCAGGTTGAATTAAGGACCGGTGGTTAATCTTAACCCCGTAGACAACTTGCACAGTTCTCAGGAGAGAAGAACGATGAAACACATGACTGCCCTGTTCACCGTAGCCGCCGCCCTTGCCCTGGGTGCACATTCCGCCATCGCCAAGGACGTGCAGCCCGACGAAGTGGTCAAGCTGGTCAATGCCAAGACCGTCAAGTCGCTGGACGAACTCAAGGCCGCCGCCGTGGCCAAGCACCCGGGTGCCACCGTCACCGACTCCGAGCTTGAAGACGAGTACGGCCGCTACATCTACAAGGTCGAGTTGCGCGACACGCAGAACGTCGAATGGGACGTGGCGCTGGACGCCAAGACCGGTGAAGTGCTGAAGGACGAGCGGGACAACTGATGACCCACCTACTGCGGCCGGCGCGCTACCTCGCGCTGGCCCTGCTGGCCGTGTGTTCCCTGGCCGTTGCCCGCGACCTGGACCAGGACGAAGCCCTGGAACTGCGCCAGAAGGGCATCATCCTGCCACTCGAGCATCTGCTGGAAACCGCCCTGGGGCGTCACCCCGGGGCGCGCCTGCTGGAGGCCGAGCTGGAAGAAGACGACAATCGCTACGAATACGAAGTCGAGTTGCTGACGGCTGAAGGCGTGGTGCGCGAGATCAAGCTCGATGCCAGCAGCGGTGCCCTGCTCAAAGACGAGGAAGACGACTGAATGCGCCTGTTGCTTGTCGAGGACAATGTACCGCTGGCCGATGAACTGACCGCCGGCCTGCAGCGCCAGGGCTACGCCGTGGACTGGCTGGCCGATGGCCGCGACGCGGTGTACCAGGGCCAGAGCGAACCCTACGATTTGATCATCCTGGACCTTGGCCTGCCGGGCCTGCCGGGCCTGGAAGTGCTGGCTCAGTGGCGTGCCGCCGGCCTGGCCACGCCGGTGTTGATCCTTACTGCCCGTGGCTCGTGGGCCGAGCGTATCGAAGGGCTGAAGGCCGGGGCCGATGACTACCTGAGCAAACCCTTCCACCCCGAAGAACTGCAGCTGCGCATCCAGGCGCTGTTGCGCCGTGCCCGTGGCCTGGCCAACCAGCCGACGCTGGAAGCGGCCGGCCTGCACCTGGACGAAAGCCGGCAGTGCGTGAACCGTGACGGCGTGGATATCCAGCTGACCGCCGCCGAGTTCCGCCTGCTGCGCTACTTCATGCTGCATCCGCAGCAGATCCTGTCCAAGAGCCACTTGGCCGAGCACCTCTACGACGGTGAAACCGAGCGCGACTCCAACGTGCTGGAAGTGCACGTCAACCACTTGCGGCGCAAGCTGGGCCGCAGCGTCATCGAGACCCGCCGCGGGCAGGGCTACATCTACGCCGGGAGCGCCGCGTGAAGTCGATCCAGGCGCGCCTGAGCCTGGGCCTGGTGGCGGTGCTGGTGGTGGTCGGCCTGGTGCTGGCGCAGCTGACCCTGTGGCTGTTCGAGGTCGGCCTGCAGCGCTATCTGGAGAACGGCCTGCGCAAGGAAAGCGAGAACCTGCTGGTGGCCTTGGTGCGCGGGCCTTCGGGCCTGCAGCTGGATGAGCGGCGTATCTCGGCCGCCTACCAGCGGCCGTTTTCCGGCTATTACTTCCGCATCGATTTCGATAAAGGCACCTGGCGCTCCCGTTCGCTGTGGGATCTGGACATGCCCAAGCCCGCCGCGCCGGGCCTTTCCGACAGCCACGAACTCGGCCCGGAAGGCCAGCAACTGCTTGCCCTGCGTGCCGACTACCGGCGCCTGGGCCAGGACATCTCGATCAGCGTGGCACAGGATTATTCACCGGTACGCGAAGGTTTCCGGCGCCTGCAACAGATCGGTTTGGGCATGGGCCTGGTGGCGCTGATCCTGGTGCTGGTGTTGCAGCGCATCACCGTCACCCGCTCGCTGCGGCCGCTGGAGCGGGCACGCCAGCAGATCGCCCAGTTGCAGCAGGGCCAGCGCTCGCAGCTGGATGCCGAAGTGCCCAGCGAACTGGCGCCGCTGGTGGGGCAGATCAACCACCTGCTGAGCCATACCGAAGACAGCCTGCGCCGCTCGCGCAATGCCTTGGGCAACCTGGGCCATGCACTGAAGACGCCACTGGCGGTGCTGCTGAGCCTGGCCTCCAGCGAGCGCCTGAAGGACCTGCCGGATGTTCGCGCGCAGATGCGTGAGCAGCTGGAGCAGATTCAGCAGCGCCTGGCGCGTGAGCTGAACCGTGCGCGCCTGGCCGGGGATGCGCTGCCTGGCGCGCAGTTCGACTGTGACGTCGAGCTGCCGGGGTTGCTGGGGACGCTGGGCATGATCCATGGCGAGGGCCTGCTGCTGGCCAGGGATGTGCCGCCCGGGCTGCTGCTGCCTTGGGACCGCGAGGACTTCCTGGAGCTGCTCGGCAACCTGCTGGACAACGCCTGCAAGTGGGCCGACAGCGAGGTGCGGCTGGGTATCGTGCCGAATGCCGAGGGCTACCAGGTGTGGGTCGATGATGATGGCCCCGGTATCCCCGAGGGCCAGCGGCAGCAGGTACTGGAGCGCGGTTCGCGGCTGGACGAGCAGGTAGACGGGCACGGGCTGGGGTTGGGCATCGTGCGCGATATCGTCGAGGCCTGGGGCGGGCGCCTGGCGCTGCTGGATAGCCCCCTGGGTGGCTTGCGGGTGAGCATCGACTTGCCGCGCAAGGCTCGGTAATGCCGGGGCCGCTTTGCGGCCCATCGCCGGCAAGCCAGCTCCCACAGGGATCGCGCCAACTTTTAGAATTTGAGCAAGACAGTTGTTCCCACGCCGCTCGCATCGACCTCAAGCCATGTGCAGGGCCCTGTGGGAGCTGGCTTGCCGGCGATGGGCTGCAAAGCAGCCCCATTGTGGGAGCCGACAAGCATGACCCCATGGGCCATATCACCACTGCAAAAAAATTGCAGTACAGCCGCATTTTTTTGAATTAGCCCAATCTCACCCCACCCGGCAAAATTCCCCCACGAAACCCTGCGGTTTCCATCTCTCCACGGACGGAGCCCCTTGTGCTATTGCAACCGCAATACGAGGCCCAGGCCACCTCGGCTGGGCTTTCTTTTTAACCAGAAAAACTACAGATTCCGATTACCTACATGTCTGCCTCGCGTTCCGAAAGTCGTCTGCAGCGGCTGTTGCCAGCGCCCCTGAATATTCCCCCCAAAGAATGGTTGCGTGCCGGTATCGGCGCGTTGCTCGGCCTGTTCCTCGCCGGCTGGCTGACCAGCATGGCCTATGGCCCCAGCATCGCCTTGCACCTGCTCGGCCCGCTGGCGGCTTCGGCCGTGCTGGTGTTCGCCGTGCACTCGGGCCCGTTGGCCCAACCCTGGCCGGTACTGGGCAGCTATGCCCTGGCCGGCGCGGTCGGCCTGGCCATGCGCCAGGGCTTCGGCCCGGAGCTGTGGGTGGCCGCTGCCGCCCTGGGTATCTCGATCCTGGTGATGTGCCTGCTGCGCTGCCTGCACCCACCGGGTGGTGGGGTGGCGGTGAGCGCGGTGCTGGCCGACCCGGGGCTGACCGCCATGGGCGACCATCTGATGGAGCCGGTGCTGCTCAACGCGTTGATCCTGGTAGCGGTGGCGATCCTCTACAACCGCCTCACCGGCGTGCGCTACCCGAAAGGCACGGTGCCGCGCAAGGACCTGCACCACACCCATGATCCGCTGCCCAGCGAGCGGGTCGGCATCCGTGGAGAAGACCTTGACCAGGCCCTGGAAGAACTGGGCGAGTTCGTCGACATCACCCGTGACGAACTGGAACGCATCATCCTGGCCACCGAGCAACACGCCCTGCAGCGCAGCCTCGGCGGTATCACCGCGGCCTCGGTGATGTCCCGCGACGTGCAGTTCGCCACGCCTGACACCACTCTGGAGCAGGCCTGGAAAATGCTGGCCAGCCACCACCTGAAAACCCTGCCGGTGCTGCAGCAGGGCAAGCTGGTGGGAATAGTCAGCCTCAGCGACCTGGTCGGCCCGGCCATGCAGCGTGGTCGCTTCAGTTGGCGCGGGTTGTTCGGCCGCAAGGCGGTGCGCATGGAGCAGGTGATGAGCCGCCGGGTAATCAGCGTCAGCAGCCAGCACCCGCTGGAGCGCTTGCTGCCATTGCTGTGCGAACAGGGCCTGCATTGCCTGCCGGTGCTCGATGCCGACCAGTTGGTGGGGGTGATCACCCAGACCGACCTGATCGCCGGCCTCAAGCGCCAGCTGCTCAGCAAGGCCGAGGCTTCAGATAACCGGGTCCCAGCGTTGTGACCAGTCGCTGGCGCCGGCGGCCACCAGCCGGCGCAGGATGGCGAAGGCCTGTTGCAGGGCTTCGCTGTCGCGCTTGCGCGGGTACACCAGGAAGGTCGGGTAGGTGAATTCCGGCGCCTGCGGTACCCGCTCGAACACGCCGCTGTCCAGATAGGCCTGCACCACCCGCGTGCGGAAGTAGCCACTGCCGCCCTGGTCGAGTATGAACTGCAAGGCCAGCGGGCCCAGGTTGAAGCTCAGCGCCGGGCGCGCGCAGTCGGGCAGGGCGGCATCGTGCTGGCGACGGAAGGCTTCGCCCCAGTCGATATAGATGTACGGGTCCGGTTGGGCGACCCGGCGCACACGGATCAGCTTTTCCTCCATCAACTGCTCCACCTGCAGGCCCGGGCCGTAGGTCGGCTGGTAGACCAGTGCGGCATCCAGCAGGCCCATCTCGACCTTGCGCAGCAGCGATTCGCCGTCGCTCACCTCGCTGCGGATGGCATGGCTGGGCAGCTCGCGGTGCAGGGCACTGACCCAGTCGAGCAGCATCGGGTTGCCCAGGCTCACCTCAGCGCCCACGTGCAGCACTTGCTGGCAGCCTTCGGGCAGCGGCAGGTCGCGGCGCGCCGCTTCCCAGGTTTGCACCATCTGGTTGGCATAACTGACGAATGCCTCGCCGTCGCTGGTCAGGCTGGCGCCGTTGCGGCTGCGCACGAACAGCTGGCAGCCCAGTTGCTGCTCCAGGCGCTGTACCCGCGCGGTGATCGCCGTCTGTGACACGAACAGGCGTTCGGCGGCGGCGACCAGGCTGCCGCAACGCACGATTTCCAGAAAGGTACGAGCCTGATCGATGTCCATGAGCTGCTCGGTGGCTGAAGGGGTGGCCTATTCTAGAGGCTTTGCACCGTTATGGGGCGTTTTTGCGTTGTCTGCAAATTTGCAGGTCGGTTGTGACTTTAGTCCCATGGCGGTGCGGGTGTAGCGGTCCATACTCAAGTTTCGCCCTTCAATAACAACAAGTACCGGGTTTCTTTCGATATGAGCTACCAGCACAGCTACGCCCATTCCATTTCCGACCCTGCCGCTTTCTGGGCGGAGCAGGCCGCGCACCTGGCCTGGCACCGCAAGCCTGCCCTCACGCTGCAAGACAATGCCGACGGTACCCACCGCTGGTTTGCCGATGGCCGCCTGAACAGCTGCTACCTGGCCCTTGATCACCAGATCGAGCAGGGCCGTGGCGAGCAGCTGGCGCTGATCTACGACTCGCCGGTGACCGGCGTGCAGCAGGCCTACACCTACCACCAACTGCGCGACGAGGTGGCGCGCCTGGCCGGGTTGTTGCGCCAGCTGGGGGTGAACAAGGGCGATGGCGTGATCATCTACATGCCCATGGTGCCGCAGGCGGCCATGGCCATGCTGGCCTGCGCGCGGATTGGCGCAGTGCATTCGGTGGTGTTCGGTGGCTTTGCCGCCAACGAGCTGGCCTTGCGCATCGACGATGCCCGGCCGGCGCTGCTGCTGACGGCCTCCTGCGGGCTGGAGTTCGACCGGGTAATCGAATACAAGCCGCTGGTCGATCGCGCCCTGCAACTGGCCCGCCACCAGCCGCGCAACGTGCTGGTGCTGCAGCGCCCGCAGGCGCGTGCCCAGCTGCAGCCAGGCCGCGACCTGGACTGGCAGGCGGCATTGGCCAACGCCGAGCCGGTGGCACCGGTGGAGCTGGATGCCGGCGACCCGCTCTACATCATGTATACCTCTGGCACCACCGGCAAACCCAAGGGCATCGTGCGGGAAAACGGCGGCAATGCCGTGGCGCTGTGCTACGCCATGCGCCATATCTACGGCATGCAGGCCGGCGATGTGTGGTGGGGCATATCCGACGTGGGCTGGGTGGTTGGCCATTCGCTGATCGTCTATGGGCCGCTGATGAGCGGCTGCACCACGGTGTTCTACGAAGGCAAGCCGATCCGTACCCCGGACGCCTCGGCCTACTGGCGGGTGGTGGAGCAATACAAGGTCAACGCATTGTTCTGCGCGCCCACGGCGATGCGCGCCATCCGCAAGGAAGACCCCGAGGGGGAGCTGATCCGCAAGCACGACCTGAGCTCGCTGCGCCAGTTGTTCCTGGCTGGCGAGAAACTGGATTCCAGCACCCACGAATGGCTGGAACGGGTCAGTGGCAAGCCGGTGCACGACCATTGGTGGCAGACCGAGACCGGCTGGCCGGTCACCGCGCCTTGCGTAGGGCTGGAAGGCAGCGCGGCGAAGCCGGGGTCCAGCAACCGGGCGGTGCCGGGCTATCACGTGCGCGTGCTGGATGACGAGGGCCACCTGCTGGGGCCCAACCACCAGGGCTCGATCGTCATCGCCCTGCCATTGCCGCCCGGGTGCAGCCAGACGCTGTGGGGCGACCATGAGCGTTACCTGCAGGCCTACCTGCGGACCTACCCGGGGTATTACCACACCGGCGATGGTGGCTACCTGGACGATGACGGCTTCGTCTACATCATGGGGCGCACCGATGACGTGATCAACGTGTCCGGGCACCGGCTGTCCACCGGCGAGATGGAGGACCTGGTGGCACGCCACCCGGCGGTGGCCGAGTGCGCGGTGATTGGCGTGCATGACGAGATCAAGGGGCAGGTGCCGTTGGCCCTGGTGGTGCTCAAGGACGGCGAGGGCATTGCCGAGGCGCAGTTGCTGGTGGACCTGGTGGGCAGCGTGCGCGAGGAGATTGGCGCGTTGGCGTGCTTCAACCGGGTGCGGTTGGTGAAGCGGCTGCCCAAGACCCGCTCCGGGAAGATTCTGCGGGCGGTGCTGCGCAAGATTGCCGACGGGCAGGACTATGTGCCGCCATCGACCCTGGATGACCCGGCGGTGCTGGGGGAGATCGAGGCGGTGCTGGCGGATTTGCCCAGGGCTGGCTGAGGGTTTGACCTTGCTGGCCTCTTCGCGGGCACGCCCGCTCCTACAGGGATGTCACAGGCCTTGAGAACTGTGCAATACCTGTGGGAGCGGGCGTGCCCGCGAAGAGGCCGGCCCAGGCAATGCAGTTCTAGGGCCCTACCTGATGCAGCTGCCCCAACCGGCTGCGCGTACGCATCAGGTCGGCAAGCGGCCCGCCCAGGCTTTCTTCCAGCGGCCGCTTGCCGATCACCAGCACCTGCCGGTCCTGGTCATACAGCACATCCACCAGGTTGACGAAGCGCTGCTGCGCCGCCAGCGAACATTCAGACAGATCATCCAGCCCATCGATGATCCACTCATCGTACTGCCCGGCCAGCACCAGGTAGTCGATCACTGCCGTGGCCTTTTCGCACAGGTCGTCAAAGCCAAGCACCACCCGCCGGCCATCGACGGCCAGCGCGCGCAGCGGGCGCTTGTTCACTTCCAGCATCACCGGCTGCGGCTCGGGCACATTCAGCGCTTGGCGCTGCGCTGCATTGCCCGGCCACATATAGTGGCCCCGGGTAAAGCGCTGATGCTCGCGGTTGGCCGGCAGGCTGCGGAAATCGGTATCGCCACCCACTTCCAGCACTTCCATCGCGCTGTTGATCAGGCGGATCACCGGCAGGAAGCGCTCGTGGTACAGCGGGTTGGGCAGCAGCCCTTCGGGTGCATAGTTGGACGTCACCAGCAGGAACACGCCACGGCAGAACAACGCATTGAACAGCCGGGTGAGCAGCATGGCATCGCCAATGTCGTGCACATGGAATTCGTCGAAGCACAGCACCTGGCAATCGCCCACCAGCTCGTCGAGGGTCGCGCCCAATGCATCGTCCAGCGCCCGGTGGCGGTGCATGCCCTGGTGCAGGCGGGCGAAGAAGTCATGGAAGTGCAAGCGCAGCTTGGCCTGCACCGGCACGGCCTGGAAAAAGCCATCGAGCAGCCAGCTCTTGCCCCGGCCTACCGAACCGTACAGGTACAGGCTGCGCGGCTGGCCTTGTTCGAGCTGCGCCAGTTGTTCGGCCATGCAGTGGATCACCCGGCGTTGGCCGTCGCTGAGCTGGTAACCGCGGCTGTGCGCCTTGTCCTCGAACCAGCCGAGCAGTTCGCTCTGGTTGGCGGCGGCGCCGCGCAGGCGTTGACCAAGCTGGCGTAGCGGGGTAGGGATCCAGGCAGGCAAAAGCAAAGCTCCTTGGGCGATGGCGGGGCAGCGTGCAGCTTGCCCGAGGGCGGCCATTTTGACCAATACAGAAAGTGCGCGGCAATCATCGCCTGATGAGATAGGTTTGCCATGGCAGGCGTACAGTAGAGGCTGGAGCCGATGCGAGGAGGGGCGAGCATGCACGCCGACTTTGATCTGCAGCGCTTCGTAGAGGCGCAGAACCCTGTGTATGACCAGGTGATGCAGGAGCTGCAGGCCGGGCGCAAGCGCAGCCACTGGATGTGGTACGTGTTCCCGCAGCTCGATGGCCTGGGCCACAGCGCCATGGCCGAACGCTATGCGCTGGCCGGTATCGACGAGGCCCGTGCCTACCTGGCTCATCCGCTGCTTGGCCCACGCCTGGAGGCTTGTGTGACTGCGCTGCTGCAGCACAGCGACAAGAGCGCCCGTGAAATGCTCGGCAGCCCCGACCACCTCAAGCTGCGCTCGTGCCTGACCCTGTTCGCCCGGGCGGAGCCCGACAACCCGTTGTTCCAGCTGGCGCTGGTGCAATTTTACGGCGGTGATCAGGACGCCCTGACCCTGGCCATGTTGCAGGGTTAGTTCAGGCCTTGTGCTCCAGTTGGCGCTCGATCATGTACTTCACTGCCAGCCGACGTTCTTTCAGGCGGCGCAGGTCTTCATCCTCGAAGTTGCCCGCCGAGATCGACTCGGCGGCCAGCACCTGGTTGTCGATGTCCATGTACTCGTCCAGCAGCCGGTCCAGTGCCTTGTCCTGCTGACGGCGTTGCTGGACGATTTCGCGCGGGTAGTGCAAGTCCTGGTAAAGGTCGTGGGAGACAGGCATGGGGTCCTCCTTGGTCAATGCAGATGGCTCATCTGATTGGAAGGGAGGAAAGCGATTGTGTTGAAGCCAAGCGGGCGGAAAACGACGGATGGTCGCCGCGCCAACCCCGAAAATGACTAACTCGCTGTTTTTTGGTAATTTTTTTTCATCGGGGGGTTCACAGACCGAAAGTTTGTTGTTAAAGTGCCGCGCATTCCAAGACAACAACCCAGTTGTCACTCAGTTGGAATTGTCAGAGCAGCAAACGCTGCATCCGATACAGGGGCGTCGCCAAGCGGTAAGGCAGCAGGTTTTGATCCTGCCATGCGTTGGTTCGAATCCAGCCGCCCCTGCCATTTTCCTGCTTCAAACGTATCTCGGTCCGGTGCTTGGAAAGACAAGCGCTGGGCTTTGTCGTTTCCGCAGGTTTTGTCGCGGGCTGTTCGGTCACCTGGCAGTTCCAAGCATCTCGTTCAGCAAGCGGGCCAGTTCATCGGCCTGTACCGGCTTCTGGATCACCAGGCTGCCCGGCAACTCCAGCCCCTGCAATTCTGCATAACCGGTTAGCAGTACCACCGGCAGGTGCGGGTACCGCTCGCGTGCCGCCAGTGCCAGTTGCGCACCGTTGAACTCGGGCATGGCGAAATCGCTCAGTAGCAGGTCGATCTGCTCATCCAGCAAGGCCAAGGCCTGTTCGCCACTGTGCGCCTGGCGCACCTGGTAGCCGTACTGGCGCAACACATCGCCGAGCATGTCGCGTACCAGATGGTCGTCATCCACCAGCAGCACGGTGCGATTACGGCCGCTTTCGCTTATCGAGTGGCTGAACAGCGACGGCACCGGTTCGTTGACGGCTTCACCCTTGACTGCCGGCAGATACACGGCCACCTGCGTACCACGCCCAGGCGTGGTGTCGATGCGCACGCCACCCCCGGACTGTTTGGCGAAGCCGAATACCTGGGCCAGGCCCAGGCCCGAGCCCTTGCCGATATCCTTGGTGGTGAAGAACGGCTCGAATACCTTGGCCAGCACCTCTTCACTCATGCCGCAGCCGGTATCGCGGATGCTCAGCATCACGTACTCGCCAGGGTCCGGGTCTTCCGGGCGCTGCGGGCGGGCGTCGATCCGGGTGTTGCGGGTCGACAGCGTCAGTTGGCCGCCGTCGGGCATGGCATCGCGGGCATTGATCGCCAGGTTGAGAATGATCATTTCGGTCTGGGTCGGGTCGGTCAGCGCCTGCCACAGGGTTGGTTCCAGGTCCAGGCGCACCGAGACATTGCCGCCCAAGGTGCGGCGCAGCAACTCTTCCAGGCCGGCCAGGGTGCGGTTGAGGTTCAGCGCCACCGGTTCCAGGCGCTGGCGGCGGGAGAAAGCCAGCAACTGCGAGGTCAGCTTGGCGCCGCGCTCGCCGGCTTCGCGGATGTGCGTGAGCCGCGCACGGGCTTTTTCAACGTCGGCTTTGGCCAGGTCGCGCTCGAGGAAGCTGGCACCGGTGAGGATTACCGTCAGCAGGTTGTTGAAGTCGTGAGCCACACCGGCGGTCAGCTGGCCGACCGCTTCCAGCCGCTGCATCTGCTGCAGCGCGGCCTCGATACGTTCGCGCTCGGCGATCTGCTCGCGCAGGCGGGCGTTGGCTTCGGCCAGGCCCAGGGCGGCTTCGCGCTCGCTGGTGATGTCGCGCGCCACCACGTACAGCAGGGTGTCTTCCGGCACCACCACCCACGACAACCAGCGTTGCTGGCCACCGGCATCCAGGATACGCCCGACAAAGCGGGCGCTGGTGCGGCCATGGGCGAGGGCGGCCAGTTCGGTGAGCAGCAGCTCCTGGTCGGGCTCGGGCAGCAGGTGCAGCAAGGACGACTGGCTCAGGCGTTCGCGGGACAAGCCCAGGCTGGCTTCCCAGGCGGGGTTCAGCGCGACTGGGGTCAGGTCCTTGTTGAGCACGGCCAGCAAGTCCTGCGACAGCTCCCAGGCACGGTCGCGTTCGCGGGTGCGGCGCTCGACCCTTTCACCCAGCATCTCGTTGAGTTGGTGCAGTGCCTGGTTGGCCAGGCGCTGGGCGTGGATGTCTTGCAGCACCCCGGAAAAACGCACGCACTTTCCGTCGACGAACTGGCTCTGGCCGCTGCTGAGCAGCCAGCGCGGTTCCAGGCCAGCGGGTTGGGCGATGCGGAATTCGACCCGATACAGGCCGCCACTTTCCGGGCACATGGCGTGCTCCACCGCCTCGCGCACCTGCGGCAGGTCGTCGGGGTAGATGCCGGCGTAAAACACCTCGAGGCTCATTTCGGTATCGGCGGGCAGGCCGAACAGGGTCTTGCAGCGGTCATCCCACAACAACAGGCCTTCTTGCGGGCGCATGTCCCAGGTGCCCATGCCGGCAGCGTCGATGGCAATGCGTGCACGTGCCTCGACGTCGGCCAGGGCTTCTTCGGCGCGGCGTCGGCGCTGGCGCTCCTGCACTTCGGTCAGGGCCCGGCGTACGGCCTTGGGCAGCAGCGGCAGGTTCTTCTTGAGTACATAGTCGGTGGCGCCCAGGCGGATCATTTCCACCGCATGTTCTTCGCCATAGATGCCAGACAGGAAGATGAACGGAATGTCCGGTGCCAGGCGCTGGGCGATGGCCAGCACTTCGGTGCCGGACGAGCCCGGCAGCACGCAGTCGCACAGGATCAGGTCGTAGCGGGCCTCGATCAGGGCTTGCTCGACACCGGCATGGTCGAACACCAGTTGCGCCTGCACTTGCAGCCCGCTGCGCTCCAGGCGCATCAGGGTCAGTTCGGCGTCCATCGAGTTGTCTTCGACCATCAGCAGTTTCAGCGGCGTTGGCTGCATCGTCGCGGGCACCTCAGATGCTGCCACGCCGGTTCAGGCGCAGCGAGCCGGGTGGCGGTTCGTTGAGTACCGCCCAGAACACCCCCAGGTCGGAAATGGCGGCGACGAATTCCTTGAACTCCACCGGCTTGACCACGTACGCGTTCACCCCCAGCTCGTAGGCGCGCAGCAGGTCGGGCTCCTCGCGCGAGGACGTCAGCATCACCGTCGGGATGCTGCGCAGCTCGGCAGTGGCGCGCACTTCCTTCAGCACCTCCAGGCCGTCGACCTTTGGCAGTTTCAGGTCCAGCAGCAACACGGCGGGGTTGCCATCGTCACGTTCGGCATAGGCATTGCGCCGAAGCAGGTAGTCGAGTGCTTCGGCACCGTCACGCAGCACGATGACCTCGTTGGCCAACTGGCTGCGCTCCAGCGCCAGGAGCGTCAGCTCCAGGTCCCGTGGGTTGTCTTCGACCAGCAGGATGGGTTTGAGCATGATGGTAGCGGTGCCTCAGGTAGTCGCGGGGTGGCGCGGGAGGGTGAAGTGGAAGGTTGCACCCTGGCCAACCTTGCCATGGGCCCAGACCCGGCCGTCATGGCGTTCGATGATGCGACGCACGCTGGCCAGGCCGATCCCGGTGCCTTCGAAGTCTTCCATGCGGTGCAGGCGCTGGAACACGCCGAACAGTTTGTTGGCGTAGGCCATGTCGAAGCCCACGCCGTTGTCGCGAATGCAGATCTCGGTTTCGCCCGGGTGTTGCACGGCGCTGATGCCGATGCGCGCCGGGGTGCGCCCACGTGTGTATTTGATCGCGTTGGCCAGCAGGTTGTGCAAGGCCATGTTGATGAACGCCGGGTCACCGACCACCTTGGGCAACTGGGCGATGTCCCAGACAATTTCGCGGTTTTGGTAGTCGGGCGCCAGTTCGCCGCGAATGGCCTCGACCAGGGCGTTGAGGTCGACCTCGGACAGGCGCAGGGCAGAGCGGCCCATTTGCGAGAAGTTGAGCAGGTTGTCGACCAGGCTTCCGGCAAAATGCGCGGCTTCCTCGATGTGTTGCAGAAAGCGCCTGCCGCGCTCGCTGAGGCCCTGGCCCTCGATTTCGCCGAGCAGTTCGGAGTAGCCGGCAATATGGCGCAGGGGCGCGCGCAGGTCATGGGACACGCTGTAGGAAAACGCTTCGAGCTCCTTGTTCGAGCGGCGCAGCTCCCCAGCCAGCTGCGCCAGTTCCTCGGCCTTGCGCAGGACAATGCCGAGCACTGCCGTGCGCAGCTCCTGCACGCCTTCGATGACCAGCGGGTGCCAGGGCTCGCAGTAGCCGCGCAGTTTTTCCTGCCAGCTTTCGAAACTGTGCCGCGGGTCGAGGTTGCCCTGCGGCCCGACCTGTTTGTTCGGCTGCCCGGCCCAGTTCACCGTGCGCACCTGCTCGGGGCGGAACCACAGCAGGTAGTGCGAGTGGATCTGCGAAATGGCCACTGCCAGCACACCGCCTGCATGGGCCGCGAGCTCGGGCAGTTCATCGATGTCGCGGCGCAGGTTGTCGCTGTGGAACACGCTCTCTTCGCCACGCTGGGAGAGCCAGTGCACCAGGGCGTTTACCTGCGCGGCCGGAGGGGTCTTGCCGATCAGGTCGCAACGTTCGGCGGATATGACCGCGGCACCTTGGGCGCCGGCGAAGGCCAGCAGTACTTCCGGCAAGTCGCGCAGGCCGTCGCCGACACTGTCATGGTCGGCCATGGACGAGATCATGCGCACGATGTGTTGGCGCAGCTCCAGCAACTGGCGAGTGTTGGCGTGGGACTCGCGCGACTCGATCTGCAGCGACAGCACACTGGCCAGCAGCTCGCAGGCGGTACGGGTGCGCAGGTCCACCGGGCGCGGCTGTTCGTGATGACAGGACACCAGCCCCCAGAGTTGCCCGTCGACCACGATCGACAGCGACATCGATGCCAGGGTACCCATGTTGCGCATGTACTGCAGGTGCACTGGCGACACGCTGCGCAGCGCGGCAAAGCTCAGGTCCAGCGGCTTGCCGGTGCGCGGGTTGGCAGCTGGCAGCAACGGCGAGGCCTGGTAGTTGGCGTCCTCGATCACGCGGATGCGGTTGATTCGGTACAGCTCGCGCGCCTGGCGCGGTATGTCCGAAGCGGGGAAACACAGGCCCAGGTAGCTCGGGTAGCCCGGGTCGGCCACCTCGGCCAGCACCTGGCCGTTGCCTTCGGCATCGAAGCGATAGGCCTTGACCCTGCCAAAGCCGGTGATGCGCTTGAGCTGCAGCACGGTTTGCTGCAGCAGTTCCTCGAGGCTGCCGGCCTGGTGCAGGCGGCCTACGAAGCTGCGCACCAGCGGGTAGTAGTCGCCTTGCCCGGCAAGGTCCGCCGGCAGGCGAGGGGGTTCGAATTCGGCGATCAGCACCTGGTCGTGACGATGCACCAGCAGGTGCAGGTTGCCGCGGCAAGGCGCGTCCTGGCGCAGGTACACATCGCTGATGTGGAACGGAAAGACCTCGTCCTGTGGCAGGCGGGCCAGGTGCAGGCGCAGGTCGAAGGCACCGCTGACCAGTTCGGAGAAGTCGCGACCTATCAGTTCACTGGCCGGTATGCCCAGCCAGTGTTCGACATTCTCACTGGCCTGGAGTACCCGCATGTCGGTTTCGTCCAGCACCAGCAGGAAACCGTGGGGCTGGATGCTGCCAGGCAGCTGGATCGGCTCCTGGGCGCAGCGCTCGAGGGCTTGGGTGAGCGTGCTGTCTGCAATCATCTATGAAAACGCTCCTGTCGTGTCCTTCCATGCATGCCGCATGAGTCTAGGCAGGATGAAGGGGATACACCCTAACAGAATATCGGCCCGGATAACGGCCTTTGGCCATTTGAGGAGAATCTCGGCGATGCGTTCTGTGTCGTGCGGCTATTTTTTTCAGGTGGTAGCGCTTTTTGGCTAATACAAAAAAATGGCTCGATGCCAGCAGCGTGATGCCACTCCGCTGCTACGCTCAGGTCAGCAGACATCGACAAGGATAATTAGGTGACGGAGCGCTACCTGGCCGCCCTGTTGGGCCTTATGTTGAGCAGCAGCGCCATGGCGGCGGACTTCCTGGTGGAGGTGCGGGTGCTGGTGCAGCGCGGCTGCATGCTGGTCAACCAGCCCCGCGATGCCGGGGCACAGGCGCTGGGGCGCATAGACCTGGGCGCTGCTGCACGGCTGGATGGCCCTGGCGCGCCGCTCACCGGCGCGCTGTTGAGCCAGCGCCCGCCACGCCTGGAATGCAATCCCCACACCCCCTATCAGGTCCGCGTCGACGGTGGTCAGCATGGCGGCGTCGGCGATTTGCGCTTCCTGGCCAGTGACGATGCCACGGCCCGGCCCATCCCGTATCGCCTTTACCGCGACGCTGCCTGGCGCGAACCGCTGGCGGTGAATGTGGCGCATTCGGCGCGGGTGCCGGACAGCGGTTCGGTCGAGCTGCCGTTGTATGCACGGATCGACAAGCTGGCCTGGGTACCGCCTGCAGGCCTGTACGCTGACCTGCTCAAAGTCACCGTCAGCTGGTAGGGATGCCACCATGCACAAGGACGCGACGCCATGAACCGTACCTCGATCCTGCTGCTTTCCCTGGGCCCGCTGCTGGTGCCCGGTGGTGCCGCGCATGGCACCAGCACCGGTTTCATCCAGGCGCGGCTGGTTATCAGCACCGCTTGCCAGATCAGCAGCAACGAGACGCAACCGGCAACGGTGGGTAACCCCGGCCTGATGGACTTCGGCGAGCGCGGACCGAACTGGGACCAGCCGCTGCGCAGCCGGGTTGATGATGTGAGCGGCGAGGGCAGCCTGCAGATCAGCTGCACGCCCGAGGTGCGGGCGTTCAACGTGCGCATCAACGGCGGCCTGAATGGCAGCGACGGCATACGGCGCCTGAGCAACGGCCGCGAGCTGATCCCCTATCAACTGGCGATCGACCCAGGCGGTAACAGCCGCTACGGCATCGGCCAGCCGCGTGCCTTCACCATCAGCAGTACCCGGCAGATACCGATCCCCATCTACGGTGTGGTAGTGGCGCAACCGCGCGCGCTGCCGGCCGGGCTGTACCGTGACACCCTGAGGGTGACCCTGGACTGGTAACGACACAAGGAGATTTCGATGCGAACGAACCTTCCACGCTGCATCCTTGCCGGCCTGGGGCTGATGCTGGCTTCCCAGGCGCAGGCCGCCACGACCGGAACCATCGACTCGACGCTGACCTTGACCGCGGCGTGCCAGGTCAATGGCAGCTCGGGCACTTCGGGGGTGAACTTCGGCGCCCTGGACTTCGGTACTCGCGATGCCCTGTTCGCCAGCGCAGACGCCCAGGTGATCGGCGGCGGAGGAGGGGCGATCAGCATTCTCTGCTCGGCCGGCACGGTACCGGTGATCCGCGTGGGGGCAGGCGTCCATGATGGCCAGTCGACCGGGGGCAGCCGTGCGCTGGCGGATGGCGCCGGCAACTTCGTGCCGTACGACTTCTACACCGATTCCGGCCGCACGCAGGTGTTGGCCATCAACGGCACCATCACCTTGCCGATCAGCAGCGGTACGGCCCAGACCGTCAACCTGTATGGCCAGGCACGCGGCAAGGCCGGCCTGCCGGCGGGGGTGTACACCGACACAGTGTCCGTCGAGCTGTCGTTCTGAACCATGCGCAGCTGGCTGGCGGGCAGCCTGAGCGGCCTCGGCGTGCTGCTGGCCGCGCCTCTGGATGCGGCGACCACCAGCAGCTTCCAGGTGACGGCGCAGATCGTTGCCGGGTGCCTGGTGGTGGGCGGTGTGAGCAGCTTCGGGACGCTCGACTACGGTTCGCAATCGGCGCTGGCCAGCGGAGTCATCGGCACCTCGTTGGGCGGCAGCACGGTGACCTTCCAGTGCACCCCGGGGGTGGCCTTGAGCATGAGCGTGGATGGCGGGCAGAACAGTGCCAGTGGCACACGCAACCTCAAGCGTACGGGCGGCACGCAGGTGCTGGCCTACCAGTTGTACCGGGACGCGGCCTACAGCCAGAGCCTGGGGATCGGCCAGAGCGTGGCCGTGAGCTACACCGACCCGACGGCGATCAAGCTGCCGGTGTACGGGCGGGTCCAGCTGACCGGCACGCAGCCGGCGGGGACCTACACCGATGTGGTGCAAGTGACGGTGACCTGGTGAATGCACCGGCACCAACGACCGGTATTCAAGGAGAGCTTCATGGGGGCAGGCGCGAAGTGGGCGCGTGGATTGATCGGAGCATTGTGGCTGGCGAGCCTGCCGGCCGGGGCGGCCACCTCGGTGCTGATCTGGCCGATCGACCCGGTGCTGGAGGCTGACCAGAAGGCCGGCGCACTGTGGCTGGAAAACCGCGGCACGGCACCGGCCAACCTGCAGGTGCGGGTGTTCGCCTGGCGCCAGGGTGACTATCAGGAACAGTACCAGGCGCAGCGCGAGATCATTGGCAGCCCGCCGGTGGCCAACATCGCCCCCGGGCAGAAGCAACTGATCCGCCTGACCCGCACCGGCCCCTCGCCAGTCGGCCAGGAGCAGGCCTACCGCATCATCATCGACGAAATTCCGCCCGCCATCCCCGTCGACAAGGCCGAGCCCGGCACCACCGCGGCGATCCGCCTGCAGATGCGCTACTCGGTACCCCTGTTCGTCTACGGCGAAGGCCTGTGGGGCAAGGCCGATCCCGCGGGCAAGCGAAATGCCGAGGGCGTCGGCAAGCCGCAACTCAGCTGGCGCGCGGTGACCGTGCAGGGCAAGCCGTACGTGGAGCTGCGCAACACCGGCGCGGTGCATGCGCGGCTGACCGATGTGGTGGTGCAGCAGGGCAGCCAGAGCAAGCCACTGGCCGAGGGCCTGCTGGGCTATGTGCTGCCGGGGGCCAGCATGCGCTGGCCGGCACCGCTGGCACCGAGTGCCGGCAGTGTGCTGAAGGGGAGGGTAAACGGCCAGAGCAGCGCGGACGCCATCCGCCAAAGCCAATGAGCCTGCGCCTGAATGCCGCGCAGGGGCCAGGGAGGACCCGGCAATGGTTGGAAACCGTGTGTGAGGGGGCTGACCGCGAGGACGCACCGCTGGTGCCTGGGGCTGGCCCTGATCGGCCCTGGCCTGGTGCTGGCCGACGACCTGCCGCCACCACCCACGGAGCTGTCCGCGATCGCCGATGCCACGTTGTACCTCGAGCTGCTGGTGAACCAGATGCCCAGGGCTGAACTGGTGCCGGTGCAGCAGCGCGCCGGGCAGTTGTACCTGGACAGCGAGGTGTTGCGGGCGGCCGGCGTCTCCCTGCCAGGCAACCCGCAGGGCGAGGTGGCCCTGGAGGCCATCGCCGGGCTGCACGCCGACTACGACAGCCAGAACCAGCGCCTGCTGCTGCAAGTGCCGCCGGCCTGGCTGCCCGACCAGCAGCTGGGCGACCGCAACCTGTACCCGGCCAGCGATGCGCGCAGCAGTTTCGGCGCCTTGTTCAACTACGACCTGTACCTGAACGACACCGATGACGGCGGCAGCTACCTGGCGGCCTGGAACGAACTGCGTCTGTTCGACAGCTGGGGTACGTTCTCCAGCACCGGGCAATGGCGCCAGTCGTTCAATGGTGCGCCGACCGACGACACGCGCCAGGGCTTCTTGCGCTACGACACCACCTGGCGCTTCACCGACGAGCAGCGCCTGCTGACCTACGAAGCCGGTGACCTGATAACCGGGGCCTTGCCCTGGACCAGCTCGGTGCGGGTCGGTGGCCTGCAGTTGTCGCGCGATTTCGCTGCGCGCCCCGACCTGGTCACCTATCCGCTGCCGGCGTTCTCCGGTGAGGCGGCGGTACCGACCTCGCTGGACCTGTTCATCAATGGCTACAAGTCCAGCACCAGCGAATTGCAGCCGGGCCCCTACACGTTGACCAACGTGCCGTTCATCAACGGCGCCGGGGAGGCGGTGGTGGTTACCACCGATGCCCTTGGCCGGCAGGTGTCGACCACCTTGCCGTTCTACGTCACCAGCAGCCTGCTGCAGCAGGGCCTGAGCGACTATTCGGTGGCAGCCGGCAGCCTGCGCCGTGACTACGGGGTGCGCGATTTTGCCTACGGCCCAGGGGTTGCTTCGGCCAGCCTGCGCTACGGGGTCAGCGACATCTTCACCCTGGAGACCCATGCCGAAAGCGCCGAATCGCTGATGCTGGGCGGCCTGGGCGGCAACATGCGGCTGGGCAACTTCGGCGTGCTCAACGCGGCCCTGGCGCAGAGCCGGTTCGACGGCGACCAGGGCCACCAGGTCGCCCTCGGTTACCAGTACAACAGCCAGCGCATCGGCTTCAGCTACCAGCGCCTGCAACGCCATGGCGACTATGCCGACCTGACCCGGGTCGACAGCCGGGACATACAGCTGAGCCAGCGCAGCGAACAGGTCACGTTGAGCCTGAACCTGAACGAATACGGCAACATCGGCGCCGGCTATTTCGATGTGCGCGCCGGCGACGGTGCACGAACCCGGTTGATCAACCTGAGCTACAGCAGGCCGCTGTGGGGCAACAGCAGCGTGTATCTGTCGGCCAACCGTGAAGTGGGGGACAGCCAGTGGGCGGTGCAGGCGCAACTGGTGATCCCGTTCGACCTGCACGGCACCCTGGCCTTGGGCATGGAGCGCAGCCAGCAAGGCGAAAGCCTGCAGCGGGTCAACTACAGCCGCGCGACGCCGGTGGGTGGTGGTGTCGGTTACAACCTGGGCTACGCCGCCGGTAGCGAGCGCGATGCCTACCGCCAGGCCGATGTCACCTGGCGCCTGCAGTCGGTGCAGTTGCAGGCCGGTGTGTATGGCAGCAGTGGCGAGATGACCCGCTGGGCCGACGCCAGTGGTTCGCTGGTGTGGATGGATGCCGGGCTGTTCGCTGCCAACCGCATCGACGATGCCTTCGTGGTGGTCAGCACCGGTGGTTACGCCGATGTGCCTGTGCGCTATGAAAACCAGGAGGTCGGCCGCACCGATGCCGGTGGCCACCTGCTGGTGCCGTACAGCAGCGGTTACTACCGCGGCAAGTACGAGATCGACCCCATGGACTTGCCGCCGGACATCCTCGCGCCGGAAGTGGAGCAGCGGGTGGCGGTGCGCCGGGGCAGCGGCTACCTGCTGGAGTTCCCGCTCAGGCGCGTGCTGGCGGCCAGTGTCGAACTGGTGGACGCCGACCGGCAGGTGCTCAAGCTGGGCAGCCGTGTCACCCATGCAGAAAGCGGCAGCCAGGCGGTGGTCGGTTGGGATGGCCTGGTGTATCTGGAGAACCTGGCGCCGCATAACCGCCTGCAGGTGGAGCTGGAAGGGGGCGGGCAGTGCCAGGTGGCGTTCGACCTGCCTGAAGCACAAGGTTCGATCCCTTTGATCGGCCCGTTGGTGTGCAAGTGAAGGCCTGCTGGCGTGGTTTGTGGGCATGCGCCTTGTTGTTGTGGGCGGGCTCGGCCTGGGCCAAGTGCACGTCAGTGCTGACTACGCCGGCGGCGTTTGGTTCGCTCAACTCGACCCAGGTACGTGGCGCGGTACAGACAGCTTCCAGTACCAACTCGGGCCTGCAATGCAACGGTTCGGTGATCAGCGTGCTCAGCAGCACCGACTCCTTCAAGATCAAGGTCACCTCTACCACCAGCGGGCTGGTAGGCCCTACCGGGGATGTGATCCCCTACACGCTGTATGCCGACGCCACGACCACCTATCCGATTACCCGTGGCACCGCCTTCGAATTCAGGACCACCGGCATCCTCGACTTGCTCGGGTTGCTCAACGGTACACCGAAGAACGTGCCCATCTACATGCGCACGCAGGTAGGCAGCAACGTATCGGCCGGGTTGTATCAGGAAACCCTCACTGTCGAATGGACCTGGGACTATTGCGACGGGATTGGTGTTGGCGGGCTTTGCATAGGGCGAGACCAGGGCACTGGTACCAAGACCCTGCTGGTGAGCATGACGGTGACCAACGACTGCCAGATCACCACACCCAGCATCAATTTCGCCAGCGCGCCGGTGGTGGCGGGGTTCGGCACGGTGAGCCAGAGCCTGAGCGTGTCGTGCACCAAGGGCAGCAACTACACCGTGGGCCTGGATGACGGGCAGAACGTGGCCAATGGGCGGCGGCGGATGAAGTCGGCGGCCAACAACTACCTGGCCTATGACATTTTCAAGGGCGCCGGTGCGGTGCGCTGGGGTTCGGTAGGGGCTGCGCGACGGGCCAGTGCCGATGCCGATGTGAACCCCGGCACGGGGACCGGCACCGGTAGCCAGGTGTTCAACTACAACGCCAAGGTTTACACCGACCAGGCTACACCCCCGGCTGCGACCTATACCGACAGCGTGCTTCTGGATGTGCAGTTCTGAGCGCAGGATTGCTATCGGCCGAGGGACCTTGTGGGAGCGGGCGTGCCCGCGAACACCGGCGAAGCCGGTGCCATACACCGCGTTGGATTCTTCGCGGGCACGCCCGCTCCCACAGGCTCAGCGCAAATCGCCAACCATCTTCGCCAGTGTCTCCAGCACCGCCCCGGCCAACGCTTTCGAGCGCGCCCCCGACCACCCGGTGACGGCATCCGGCGCGTCGTCATGGTCCTTGAACGGCATTTCCAGAGTCAGTGACAGGCAGTCATGCGCCATCCCCACCGCATTGCAGGCCAGCGTCGTGTTGGCTTGCCCCGGTTCGTCGCGGGTGTAGCCATGCACGGTCTGGAAGTCGCGGGTCAGGCTGCACAGGGTGCTGCGGAACTGCTCTTCCAGCTTGGCCAGACGCGGCGTGTAGCCGGGGTTGCCCTCGCAGGCCGCGGTGAACACATGGGGAATCTCCTCGTCGCCATGTACGTCGATGAACGCATCCACGCCGTATTGCTTCATCTGCGCCTGGGCGAAGAACACCTCGGGGCTGAGCTCGACGCTGGCGTCCTGCCAGGCACGGTTGAGGTCCTTGCCCTTGAAGTTGGTGCGCAGGTGGCCGAGGAAGGCGCCGTCGGGGTTCATGTTGGGGATCAGGTACAGGTCGGCCTTGGCCAGCAACTGCCGGATCACCGCGTCGTTGGCCTGCAGACGGTCGATCACGCCCTCCATGAACCATTCGGCCATGTGTTCGCCCGGGTGTTGCTGGGCAATCAGCCACAGCTTGCGCTTGCCTGCGGCGCCATCGCCGGCACGCAGCAGGGGAATGTCGCGGCCCTGTACGCTGCGGCCACTGGCGAGCAATTCGACCCCCGGCAGTTGCCGTGCACGCTCGATCAGCTGGTTGTGGCGCGCGCGCGGGTAGGGCTCGAAGTAGGCGAACCAGATGTGCGGCTGTTCGGCCTTTACCTCGAACGACAGCGCCGTGCCGTCGAACTGGCTGGGGACGCGAAACCAGGTTTGCTGGTCGTAGGAGGCCACGGCGTTGTAGCCGCTCCAGGCGTTCTTGTAGGAGGAACCGGAGGCGTTGTCGAGGCTGAAGCGATGGATCTGGCCCGGCGTCAGCCCGCTGACCTTGAAGTGGAACCACTGGTAGTGGCCGCTGTGGGTGTCCGGGCGGATGGCCAGGTGCACCCGGGCCGGGTTACTGGCATCCAGCACCTGGATGTTGCCGGAGTCGAAATCGCAGTCGATCTGCAGGGGGGACAGCGTCACGGTCATGTACCGGGCTCCTTCTGGGGCTTTGTTGTGAGGGTACTGTACACGGCTTGACAGGGTTGCTGTGCGAGATCAGCAACGCGTGGGCGATATCATACGTTTCCTACAGGCTATTTGAAGAACTGACTCGGCGTGATACCGAACTGGCGCTTGAACATGCTGGCGAAGGCACTTGGGCTGTCATACCCCAGCGTCCCCGCCACATCGATGATCCGCTCGCCCAGGGCAATCCGCTCCAGTGCCTGCATCAGCCGCGCCTGCTGGCGCCACTGGCCGAAGGTCATGCCGGTTTCCTTGCGGAACAGGCGCTGGATGGTCTTTTCGTCCACCCCCAGCTGCTGGCCCCAGTCGGCCACGGTGGCGTTATCGTCAGGCCGCTCGTGCAGCGCGGCGCAGATTGCCTGCAGGCGCTTGTCGCCGGGCTGCGACAGCTTCAGCGGCAAGGTCGGCAGCACGCAGATCTCGTCGAGGATCAGGCGCATCACCCGGGCTTCACGCGAGTCCTCGGCAAACGGCGCGGTAAAACCTACGGAGGCCTTGATCAGTTCGCTGAGCAACGGCGAGATGCTGATAGCCTTGCTCTGCACGGGCAACTGCACCGCCGCGTCGGTGCGCACGAACACACTGCGCATCTTCACATCGCCCACGCAGCGGATCGCGTGCACCTGGCCGCAGGGCATCCATACGCCGCGGCTGGGTGGCACGGTCCAGCGTTCGTTACCGGACTCGACGATCATCAGGCCTTTGATGGCATAGATCAGTTGGTGCTTGGCATGGCTGTGGGGCTCGATGAACCAGTCGGTCGGGTAGTCCGTCGCACGGCTGCCCACCTCCCAGCTCCACTCATCCACCTCCACCAGCAATTCGTGCTGCGGCTTCAGCATTTCGACCTCTTGTACGGGCAGCCTGGCACGCCCACTTTAACAGCAGCGGCTGGGGCGGGCTTGCGAGCGGGTTGCCGGCAGCAGCGCGGTGGCCAACCCCAGCAGCGGCAGGAACGAGATGACCTGGTACACCCACTCGATGCCATGCCGGTCGGCCAGTTCGCCGAGCCCGGCGGCGCCGATGCCGCTGATACCGAACATCAACCCGAACATCACCCCCGACACCATGCCGACCCGGCCCGGCACGGCCTCCTGGGCGTACACCACCAGGGCGGCGAAGGCCGAGGACATCACCAGGCCGATGGCCACCGCCAGTACTGCCGTCCAGGCCAGGTTGGCGTAGGGCAGGGCGAGGGCGAAGGGCGCCACGCCGAGGAACGAGACCCAGATCACCGCCTTGCGCCCGATACGGTCACCCACCGGGCCACCGGCGAAGGTGCCCAGGGCCACGGCCGCGAGGAACACGAACAGGTACAGCTGGCTGTGCTGCACGCTCAGGCCGAAATGCTCGATCAGGTAGAAGGTGAAGTAGTTGGTGAACGAGGCGATGTAGACGAACTTGGCGAACATCAGCACGGCGATAACCGCCACGGCGCGCCACATGGCGCCACGCGACAGGCCGGGGGCCTGCTGGCCGGCGAAGGACTTGAGCCGGGTCTGGCCGTGGCGCACGGTCCAGCCGGTCACCCGCAGCAGCACGAATACCGCCAGCGCGGCGGCCAGCATGAACCAGGCAATGGCCGGTTGGCCGTGCGGAATGACGATGGCAGCCGTCAGCAGCGGGCCGAGGGCCGAGCCGGTGTTGCCACCGACCTGGAAGGTCGATTGCGCGGTGCCGAAGCGCCCACCGGAGGCCATCCTGGCCACTCGCGAGGCTTCGGGGTGGAAGGTCGCCGAGCCCACGCCGACCACCGCCGCGGCTACCAGCAGCATTTCATAGCTGCTGGCGAAGGCGAGCAGGGCGATGCCCACCAGCGTCACCAGCATGCCGGCCGGCAGCAGGTAGGGTTGCGGGTGCTTGTCGGTGTACAGGCCGACCCAGGGTTGCAGCAGGGACGCGGTCACCTGGTAGATCAGGGCGATCCAGCCGATCTGGGCAAAGCTCAGCGCGAAATCGCTCTTGAGCATCGGGTAGATGGATGGCAGCACGGCCTGGATCAGGTCGTTGAGCAGATGGGCGAATGCGGCAGCGCCGACGATGCGGACCAGAAAGCCCTGGGGTTGGTCGGCAGGTGTGGTGGCGGCCATGGAGGCGGTGGAGGTCGTCATGGGCGATCTTCTTCTGGCGAAAGGGAACAAGGCATTTGCCGAAGAAGGGTAGCCAGTGCCCGGTTTGCCTGTCTCACGCCGAACAGGCAGCCACTGTCGCGTTTCGGACATATCCATCGAGGCTGCGGCTTTATTGGGGCTGCTTTGCAGCCCTTCGCGGGCACGCCCGCTCCCACCGGAACCGCGTACTTCCTGAGCTCAGCGCGACACCTGTGGGAGCGGGCGTGCCCGCGAAGGGCCGCAAAGCGGCCCCAATTTCACTGACCCTGCCGCGCCACCCAGCGCAGCAATGCTGCAATCGGTACGCTGCGGTGAGCCTCGTGCCGGTAGGGCTTGCCTTCGGCGGTAAAGCGTTCGCGATAGCGGCTCAGCACCAGGCTCCGGCCATCGGCCGAAACCCGGGCCTCCAGTTCATGCAGCAAAAGCGGTTGCCGGGCAGCGCCTTCCAGGCGCCTGAACAGCAGCACGGCGGCTTGGGCATCATTCTTCACGGGCACCCCCTGCACAATCCACTGGCCACTCCCCCGGCTCGCCGGCCTTGCCTTCTGCCACCCGGTTGCTGCGCCGCTGCGCGGTATAGTCACGCAGCGCAAGGTAGTAGTCAGGCCAGGTGCGCAGCAGGTCGGTCAATGGCAGTGCTTCGGCCCGTGCATCGACGATGCCGCCGGCCGTGGCTACGTTGCCCATGGTTTCGACGGTATCGCTGTTGCCGCCAAACGGGTCCAGTGCCAGGCCCAGCAGCGTGCCGCTGGCATCGCGCAGGTTGTGGGTGCCCAGCAGCGGCAGCTCGACGATGGGGCCTGCGGCGATGTTCCACACCCCGAAGGTCTGGCCAAAGTCCGAGCGATGCTGGCTTAGCCCCATCTTGCCAGACACGTCGACCAGCCCCGCCACACCCAGGGTGGTGTTGAAGATGAAGCGGCTGAGGCTGGTCATCGCCCGTTCGCCATTGCCCTGCAGCAAGTCGTTGACGAACACCTTGGGCTCACCGAAGTTGCTGGCAAAGTTGTGCATGCCCTGTTGGGCAAAACCGGGCAGCGCGGTGTAGCCCCGGGCGACGGGGGCCAGCAGATAGTCATCGACCGTGCGGTTGAAGGCGAATACGGCGCGGTTGGCGGGCTCGGCCGGGTCACTGACCTGATAGGCGACATTGCCGCAGGCCGCCGTGGCCGGTGCACGTTGGCTGCAGCCTCCCGCCGCAAGCAGCGACAAGGCCAGCGCGGCTGAGCGCGCTGAGCGGGAGGCGGATGATGAACGGGACATAGATACATTCCTGGCAAGAACTGGCGGCGATGCTGCGCAGTTTTCTTTGCCTGGGAATGTCCGGATTGTCTCGGCGTCGACACTTTGTTTCCGGGTTGAAATATATGACGGCTGCGTGGGGATGGCCTTAAAGTACGGCTTGGTAACCTTGTTTTGCGGTGCTTTTTTGTGAGCCATTTGCTGATAGTCGACGATGATGTCGAGGTGCTCGACCTGCTGCAGAAATTTCTCTGCCAGCATGGCTACGAGGTTGATGTGGCCAAGGATGGCAAGGCGCTGTGGCAGGCCGTCGAGCGGCGGGTGCCGGACCTGGTCATTCTGGATGTGATGCTGCCTGGCGACAGTGGCCTGGTGCTGTGCCAGCGCCTGCTGGCCGAGCACAAGGTGGCAGTGATCATGCTCACCGCGATGGGCGAGTTGAGTGACCGGGTGGTTGGCCTGGAGCTGGGGGCAGACGACTACCTGACCAAACCGTTCGCCGCCCGTGAACTGCTGGCCCGGGTGAGGGCAGTGCTGCGCCGTGCCGGTGAAGCGGCCGGTGGCACGGCGGGCCATGCCTGCGCGACCCTGGAGTTTGCCGGCTGGCGGCTGGATGTGGTGCGGCGCGAGCTGCGTTCGCCGGACAACGTCATGATCCCCTTGTCCAACGGTGAGTTCGAGTTGCTGCTGGTGTTCGCCGAGCATCCGCGGCGGGTGCTCAGCCGCCAGCAGTTGCTGGACATGGCTCGTGGCGATGCTTACGACGCCTATGACCGCAGCATTGACGTCCAGGTGAGCCGGCTGCGCCGCAAGCTTGAAACCGACAATGGCAACGAGCCCTTGATCCGTACCCTGCGCAACGCCGGTTACCTGTTCACGCCCACGGTCGCGAAGCGATGAAGCTGCTGGCCAGGGTTCGCCAGGCCCTGCCACGGCCCAGGATCACCATTGCCCGCTGGATCGCGCTGACCACCCTGACGGCGATGCTGTTCCTGCTGCTGCTCAAGGGGTTGTTCAGCCTGTTGCTGAGTGTCTGGGCGCAGCCACCGCTGCTGGAGAGCGGGGTGATCGAGAAGGTTGCAGCGGTCACCCGCATCCTCGATGCCGCGCCCATGGCGCAGCGTGCCAACATCGCCAGTGCGGCGGGCGACGGCTCATATTCCGTGCGCTGGCTGCGCCGCCATGACGAAGCGGGCGTGCCGGTGCTGGTCGATGCCGAGTTCAGCGAGGGCACGCCTATCCTGCGCGCACTGCTAAAGCGCCCGGATGCCAGGGTGGAGGCTTTCGAACCGTCCGACATGCCGGAGTACGCACCTGAACGTGGCTATGCGCTGATGATCGAGCTGAGCGACAAGTCCTGGGTGCTGTTCCGTGCCACCAGCCGTAGCTGGGGCCTGGATGAACTGCCGCGCAACCTGATCATCCTCGGCCTGATGCTGGTTTCCAGCCTTGCCGTCGCGCTGCTGGCCACGCGTTACCTGGCCAAGCCGCTGGAACGCTTTGCCGAAGGTGCGCGGCGTTTTGGCAAGGACTTCAACGCCCCGCCCATTCCGGTGGTCGGCCCGCACGACCTGCGCCAGGCCATTCTTGCGTTCAATGCCACCCAGGCGCAGCTCAAGCATTTTCTCAACGACCGCACCCAGATGCTTGCGGCCATTTCCCATGACTTGCGTGCACCGCTGACGCGCATGCGCTTGCGCGCCGAATTCATCGACGACGCCCAGCTACAGGCCAAGTTGTTCAAGGACGTCGACGAGATGCAGGCGATGGTCGATGCGGCGTTGGAGTTCTTCCGTGATGACGCACGGCTGGAACAGACGACCGTGTTCGACCTGGGCGAGTTGCTGCTGACCGTGGTGGACGATTTCAAGGACGCGGGGGTCGAGGTCGGCCTCAGCGGGCCGCGCCGCTGTGTGTACACGGGGCGGCCCGTGGGTATCAAGCGCGTGCTGGTCAACTTGATCGACAATGCAGCGAAATACGGCTGTGAGCCAACGGTGGTGCTGGCGGTAAGCGCCAGGCAGATCGAGATTACCGTGCTGGATCGCGGGCCGGGCATCGCGCCGGAGCTGCATGAGCAGGTATTCGCGCCGTTCTACCGTATCGAAGGTTCACGCAACCGCAATACCGGTGGCGTTGGTTTGGGCCTGCCCGCAGCACGGGCCATCGTGCTGGAGCAGGGGGGCAGCGTGACCCTGGGCAACCGCCCGGGTGGCGGGCTGGAAGTCAGGGTCATGCTGCCGCAGGGCTGATCAGAGCCCCAGTTCGCTGAGCCCGGGGTGATCATCCGGGCGCCGGCCCAACGGCCAGCGGAACTTGCGCTCGGCTTCGTTGATAGGGTGCTCGTTGATGCTCGAATGACGGTTCTGCATCAGCCCGTCCTCGGCAAAATTGCAGTGCGTGGAACAATTGAGACCGCTCGAGATGGGGCAACTGTCTTGCTCAAATCTGAAAGCTTGCGCAATCCCTGTGGGAGCGGCCTTGTGTCGCGAAAGGGCCGCAACGCGGCCCCGGGATTTCAGCTGTGATGCATAGGTTGCCGGGGCTGCGATGCAGCCCTTTCGCGACACAAGGCCGCTCCCACAGGAGGGGGGGCTCTAGCAGGCTGCGTCGGCTGCGGTTTTCCCGGCAGCCTTGCTACGCCCGCCCAGCCACACCAACAGCAGCCCGGCAGCCGCCAGCACGCCACCTGCCATCGGCACTGCCGCATAGCCCAGGTCCAGGCTGATCACCGCACCACCCAGCGCCGCGCCCACGGCATTGCCAAGGTTGAACGCGCCGACGTTGATCGACGAGGCCAGCCCCGGTGCTTCGATGGCGGCGATCATCACCCGCATCTGCAGCGGCGGTACCACGGCAAAGGTGAACATGCCCCACACCAGCAAGGCGATGGCGGCGCCGATGTGGCTGCCCAGCACCAGCGGCATCAGTAGCATGATCACCGCCAGTGCCGCGAGGAAGATCCGCGCCGCCCCATCCAGCGACCAGTCGGCCAGGCGGCCACCCAGGCTGTTGCCCAGGGTGAAGCCCACACCGATCAGCACCAGGCCGAGGGTGACGAAACTGTCCGAGGCGCCGGTCAGTTCGGCCAGTACCGGTGCCACGTAGGTGTACAAGGTGAACATGGCGCCGGCACCGAGCACGGTGGTGGCCATTGCCAGCAGCACACTGGGGCGGGCGATGACCGCCAGCTCCTTGCGCACGTGCGGCACGCTGCCGCGTTCACCCTTGGGCAGGGCATACCACAGCGCGGCCATGGCCAGCAGGCCCAGCACGGCGGTACCCGCAAAGGCCATGCGCCAGCCAACCTGCTGGCCGATCCAGGTGGCGGCCGGCACGCCGCCGATGTTGGCGATGGTCAGGCCCATGAACATGGTGGCCACGGCACTGGCCTGTTTCTCCTTGGGCACCACGCTGGCGGCCACTACCGCGCCAAGGCCGAAGAACGCGCCGTGGTTGAGGCTGGTGACCAGGCGCGAGGCGAGCAGGGTGTAGTAGTCCGGTGACAGCGACGACAGCAGGTTGCCGAGGGTGAAGATGGCCATCAGCGCCATCAGCGCGGCGCGCTTGCCGAAACGGCTGAAAAGCAAGGTCATGATCGGCGCACCGACCATCACCCCGATGGCATAGGCGGTAATCAGCATGCCAGCGCTGGGGATGCTGACATCGACACCTTGGGCGATCACCGGCAGCAGGCCCATCGGGGTGAACTCGGTGGTGCCGATGCCGAAGGCGCCGATGGCCAGGGCAAACAGGACGTGCCCGGCTTTCATTGCGCAGGCTCCTGCGTGTCCAGTTCGGTCAATGGCCCTTGCATACGGTAGAAGGTCAGGTCGCTGGCGGTGAAGAAGGCCTGCGAATGGCCGTTGGCGAAGTCATCGACATGCACCACGGTGGCGCCGTCGGCTTCCTGCCAGGAGATCACGTAGACCCCTTCGGCAATCTGCCGCCACTGGCATTCGGCTTCGCCGCTGGCGCCAGCGTAAGGGCCGGAAACGATGGCGTAGCTTACGCGGCGGCCATCGGCGGAATAGATGTTGTGCGCGGCCAGGCCGGGGTATTCGACCTGGAAGCTGCGGCCTGCGAAGGCCGGCAGTGGGGTTGGGGTGCTCATGGGGTGGCCTCCGTCAGTTGGGCTTTTGTCTCATGGAATTGTGGCAATACGTATTCGGCGATTTCGCGCAGGGTTTCGTCCAGCGGCCGCACGTTACGCCGCAGGTGCAGGCCGATATGGTCGACGCCTGCCGCACGCAGGGCGCCGAGCTCGGCCGCCAGCGCCTTGCGGCCGCCGCGGAAACCGAAGCGCCAGCGTTGCAGCGGTTCGTCGGGGTTGTCCGCCAGGTCCAGGTGGATGAAGCTGCTGTAGGGCTTGTTACCCGCCACCGCGCGCCAGGCGGCGACCCGCTGCCGGTGGTCGTCCGCTGTGCCGGGGTAGGCCAGGCAGCCGTCCAGGTTGCTGCCGATCCATGCCGGGCTCTGCTGGGCCAGGCCGGCTACCAGCAACGGTAGCGGCGAAGCGGTGCTGGGTAGCACGGCCATCCCTTCGGGCAGGTGGCCGTTGGCACCATCACGCAACAGCGCGACCTGTTCGCGGAAGGTGTTGCCACGCCCCTCGAAATCCCGACCGAACAGTGGGTACTCCACCGGCCGGTCACCACTGGCCACGCCCAGCAGCAGGCGGTTGCCACTGAGGCGCTGCACGCTGTTGGCCGATTTCAGGGTCAGCAGCGGTTCGCGAATCGGCAGTACCACGGCAGCCGTGCCAAGCAGGATGTCGCGGGTTACCCCGGCCAGGTAGCCGAGGTAGGCAAACACCTCGAACACCTGGGCGGCGTCGCCGAACGACGGGTCGTACAGCGGCACATCGCGGACCCACAGGGCGCGGTAGCCCAGGCGGTCGGCCAGTTGTGCCAGTTCTGCGTGGCGGGCCAGGTCCGGCTCGCCGAACTGGCGGCCATCGCGGCGCCGCGCCTGGTCGCCGGCGGGCGTCCAGTCGTGGTCCAGCGGTGCTTCCAGGCCGATGCTGAAGCCGCCAGCGGTCAGGCGTTCGAGGGGCGTGGTCATGGTATCAATCCCAGATTGGCGCCAGGCCGTCAGGGCTGACTTCGCGGCCATTGCGTTCGAGCTTGGCGATGCGTGCCATGTCGTCGGCGTCCAGCTTCAGGTCACGGGCGAGCAGGTTGCTGGCCAGGTTTTCGCGCTTGGTCGACGACGGGATCACCGCGTAGCCCAGCTGCAGGGCCCAGGCCAGGGCAACCTGGGCGACGGTGGCCTTGTGCTTGGCGGCGATGTCGGCCAGAACCGGGTCCTTCAGCACCTTGCCGTAGGCCAGGGTCATGTACGAGGTGACGGTGACGCCTTGCTCCTTGAGGAACGCGGTAAGCTTGCTGTTCTGCAGGTACGGGCTGAGTTCGATCTGGTTGGTGGCGATTTCGCCTTTGCCGACCACTTCGATGGCCTGGCGGGTCAGTTCGATGTTGAAGTTGGACACACCGATCTGGCGGGTCAGGCCCAGCTCCTTGGCTTCGGCCAGGGCGGCCATGTACTCGGGCAGCTCAACGCCGTTGCCTGGGGCAGGCCAGTGGATCAGCAGCAGGTCGACGTAGTCGGTGCGCAGTTTCTGCAGGCTGTCGCGCAGGCTGGGGATCAGCTTGTCGGCGGCGTAGTTTTCGACCCAGATCTTGGTGGTGATGAACAGCTCGTCGCGCTTGACGCCGCTTTCGGCGATGGCCTGGCCGACGTCGGCTTCGTTCTGGTAGATCTGCGCGGTGTCGATGACCCGGTAGCCCAGTTCCAGGGCCGACTTGACCGAATCGATGACGGCTTGGCCGGTGAGGCGGAAGGTGCCGAGGCCGAAGGATGGAATGCTCATGGATCTGCTCCTGGTGAGTGAGGGGTGAGCCGAATCGAGCCTGGTCGCTCGGGTTCGATCGCTCTTCGTGTGGGGAGCAGTGTGCGGCTTTGAGGGGGATTGATTAAGGTGGGGCGGGGCCAAGGTCATTTGATTCACAGTCAAGAATCAGCGGCAAAGTCGTGACTGTGTTGCTGGAATAGCAGATTCTTCCTGTACCGGCCTCTTCGCGGGCTTGCCCGCTCCCACAGGAATGCCACAGTCCTTGAAGCCTGCGGTGTACCTGTGGGAGCGGGCAAGCCCGCGAAGAGGCCGGTACAGGAAAACGAAACGGCCCGCCATATAGGCGGGCCGTCTGGCATTGCAAGGTGACGATCAGCGGCGGCGGAACAGCGGCAGCGGCTCGTCGGTGGCGGCCTGGTAGGTCACCGAGAAGTCCTTCAGGCTTTGCAGCGCGTCTTCCGGGTCCTTGTCGGCACGGATGGCGAACGCGTCAAAACCGCAACGGGCCATGAAGAACAGCTGGTCGCGCAGCACGTCGCCAATGGCGCGCAGCTCGCCCTTGAACTTGTAGCGGTCACGCAGCAGGCGCGCATTGGAGTAGCTGCGCCCGTCGGTGAACGCCGGGAAGTTCAGTGCGATGACCTGGAAGTGCTGCACGTCCTCGCCGATTTCTTCCGCTTGCTCGTCGCTGTCCAGCCACACGCCCAGGCCGCCGTCGCGGGCCTTGAGTACGTGGGCATGGTCGCGCCACATCTGCAGCGGGACGATGTAGTCGTCGCAGTTGGTCAGCTCGTCAAAGGACGTTTCCTTGGGCAGCAGATGCCAGGTTTCGTCGACGATCTGGTTGTTCTTAATGATTCGCTGCATAGACGCGTTCCTTGAAGGGGTCGATGCCGATACGCTGGTAGGTGTCGATGAAACGCTCTTCCTCGGTACGTTGCTCGACGTACACGGCGATCAGCTTCTCGATCACATCGGCCATGTCATCCTGTGCGAAGGACGGGCCGAGGATCTTGCCCAGGCTCGCGCCACGCGCGGCATTGCCGCCCAGCGACACCTGGTAGAACTCCTCGCCCTTCTTGTCCACGCCGAGGATGCCGATGTGGCCCACGTGGTGGTGGCCGCAGGCGTTCATGCAGCCGGAGATGTTCAGGTCGATCTCGCCGATGTCGAACAGGTAGTCCAGGTCGTCGAAGCGGCGCTGGATGGATTCGGCGATCGGGATCGACTTGGCGTTGGCCAGCGAGCAGTAGTCACCACCCGGGCAGCAGATGATGTCGGTCAGCAGGCCGATGTTCGGGGTGGCAAAGCCGCTTTCGCGCAGTTCCAGCCACAGGGCGTGCAGCTGGCGCTGCTCGACGTCGGCGAGGATGATGTTCTGCTCGTGCGAAGTGCGCAGGAAGCCGAAGCTGTAGCGCTCGGCCAGGTCGGCCACGGCGTCCAGCTGCTTGTCGGTCAGGTCGCCCGGGGCAACGCCGGTGGGCTTCAGCGACAGGGTCACGGCCACGTAGCCAGGGCGCTTGTGGGCGCGGGTGTTGCGCGAGCGCCAGCGGGCGAAGCCTGGGTACTCGGCGTCCTGGGCGGTGTAGTCGACGTTGTCCAGGGCCAGGTAGGCCGGGTCGACGAAGTGGCGCGATACACGCTGCACTTCGGCTTCGGTCAGCGTGGTGCTGCCGCCGCGCAGGTGGACCATTTCGGCCTCGACCTTCTCGGCGAACACTTCCGGGGTAAGGGCCTTGACCAGGATCTTGATCCGCGCCTTGTACTTGTTGTCACGGCGACCGTAACGGTTGTACACGCGCAGGATGGCGTCGAGGTAGCTGATCAGGTCCTGCCACGGCAGGAACTCGTTGATGAACGAGCCCACCACCGGGGTACGGCCCAGGCCGCCACCGACCAGCACACGGAAGCCCAGCTCGCCAGCGGCATTGCGCACCGGCTCCAGGCCGATGTCGTGCACTTCGATGGCGGCGCGGTCTTCCTGCGAGCCGTTGATGGCAATCTTGAACTTGCGCGGCAGGTAGGCGAATTCCGGGTGGAAGGTGGTCCACTGGCGGACGATTTCGCACCACGGGCGCGGGTCGACGATCTCGTCTGCGGCTACACCGGCGAACTGGTCGGTGGTGGTGTTGCGCAGGCAGTTGCCGCTGGTCTGGATCGCGTGCATCTGCACGGTGGCCAGTTCGGCGAGGATGTCCGGGATGTCTTCCAGTGCCGGCCAGTTGTACTGCACGTTCTGGCGGGTGGAGATGTGGGCGTAGCCCTTGTCGTAGTCGCGGGCGATCCTGGCCAGGGTGCGGACCTGGGTGGCGTTCAGCTGGCCGTACGGCACGGCGACGCGCAGCATCGGTGCGAAACGTTGGATGTAAAGGCCGTTCTGCAGGCGCAGAGGGCGGAATTCTTCTTCGCTCAGCTCACCGGCCAGATAGCGGCGGGTCTGATCACGGAACTGCTTGACGCGGTCCTCGATGATCCGCTGATCGTACTCGTCGTATACGTACATAAAAGTCCTGTCTCAGGCATGCAGCTATTCGCGCGCACGGCCGCGCACTCCGCTTCGGAGCCGGGGAACGATAGCAGGTTGCGTTTATGCGCTAAAGTGATGTTTTTGCATATGAAAAGAACCAAATGGACTATGTGAGACTGACTGCCATTTGTGCGCTGGATGTGGCCTGGCGTTTATAATCCGATGTTTGCATCGCAGGGATGTCACCCATGCTCAAGGCGTTGTGCCAAAGCTTGTGTCTTGCCTTGCCGCTGGCGGCAAGCGCGCAGCCGGCTTCGGTGGTTTTCCTCAACCCGGGGCTGTCCACCGAGACGTTCTGGACCAGTTATACACGCTTCATGCAGGCCGCCGCGGACGAGCTGGGCATGACCCTGCGCGTGGAGTACAGCGAACGCCGCGCCGACCTGGCGCTGACCCAGGCCAGGGCGATCCTGGGCGGGCCGCAGCGCCCGGATTACCTGGTACTGGTCAACGAGCAGTACGTGGCGCCGGAGATCATCCGCCTGTCGCGCGGCAGCGGGGTCAAGCTGTTCCTGGTCAACAACGGCCTGACTGCCAGCCAGGCCCGCAGCATCGAGGCCCAGCCCGACAAGTATGCCGAGCTGCTGGGCACCTTGACGGCCAACGACGAGCAGGCGGGCTTCCAGATGTTGCACCAGATGGTCGCGCAATTGCCCCGTGACAGCGGGCCGGTGGACCTGCTGGCGTTTGCCGGGGTCAAGACCACCCCGGCCTCGCAACTGCGCGAGGAAGGCATGCGCCGGGCCCTGGCCGACTTCCCCCAGGTGCGCCTGCGCCAGGTGGTATATGGCGGCTGGAGCCGCCAGCGCGCCTACGAGCAGGCGCAGCAACTGCTGGAGCGCTACCCGGCCACCCGCCTGGTGTGGTCGGCCAATGACGAAATGGCCTTTGGTGCCATGCAGGCGTTCGAGGAGGCGGGGCGCAAGCCGGGGCGCGATGTGCTGTTCAGCGCCGTCAACAGCTCGCCAGAGGCCCTGCACGCACGTATCGACGGGCGCCTGAGCGTGCTGATGGGCGGGCATTTCACCCTCGGCGGCTGGGCCATGGTGATGCTGCACGATGATGCCCAGGGGCTGGCAGTGAACCGTGATGGCCTGCGCGAGCATCGCGTGCCGGTGTTGCAGCCGATCGACCAGGCCAAGGCAACCCGTTGGCTGAAACTGCTGGAGCGGCCGGACTACGGCATCGATTTCCAGCATTACAGTGCCGAAGGGCGGCCGCCCGACTACCAGTACCCGTTTCTGACATCACCGATCAATTATTGAAAGACCCTGCTTGAGGGAAGGGCATTGCTCGTCTTAACTGCTGGAGGTGAAGTGCATTCCCATAACCACTACAAGAGGCAATGCAATGGGAAACTCAACCAAGGTCCGCAAAGCTGACAGCAGCGTCGATGCCTGGGCGATCCTCTGCCTGATCGTTCTGGTGGTGGTCACTGCCGTGTATTGGGTCAGCCACCAGTAGACTTGTATTCAAGACCGTGATGCAGCCAGAGCGCCTGCGGGAGGGAGTCCCGCAGGCGTTTTTGCTTTGCCTGTGCCGGCCCTTTCGCGGGGCTTGCCCGCTCCCACAGGTAAATCACTGCCCTTCAAAGGCTAGCGAGCAAGGTGCATGGCCAACTGCACCAGGCCGATCAGCACGGCAATGAACACCAGGGTGAACAGCGTCCCCAGCGCAATGAAATGGCTGGCCTTGCCGTGGGTGAAGTCGCGGGCGCGGTTCTTGCCGCTTTGCACGCCGAAGGCGGCAGCGAGGATGCTGTGCAACATCTGCCAGAAGGTAGGGGGCTTGCCCTGGCTGGAATCGTCCATGGTGGCTCCTGAGGAAATCAGAGGCAATCAGGGACAGTGTAGGCAATGAGGCTGAGGTTGGCCTTGCCGGCCTCTTCGCGGGCTTGCCCGCTCCCACAGATACTGCGCAACCCTGAAGAGCAGTGCGGTCCCTGTGGGAGCGGGCGAGCCCGCGAAGACGCCAACGCCGATTTAGCTGTCGTAACCCAGGTTAGGCGCCAACCAGCGCTCGCTGACACTCACATCCTGGCCCTTGCGCGCGCTGTAGCGCTCGATCTGGTCCTTGTCGACCTTGCCCACGGCAAAGTACTGCGCCTGTGGGTGGGCAAAGTACCAGCCGCTGACCGCCGCCGCCGGGAACATCGCGAAGTGATCGGTGAGGAACACGCCGCTCGGCCCGGTCTCGCCGATGGCAGTGCCGTCAAGCAGGCGGAACAGGGTTTCCTTCTCGGTGTGGTCCGGGCAGGCCGGGTAGCCGGGGGCCGGGCGAATGCCGCGGTACTGCTCCTTGATCAGCGCCTCGTTGTCCAGGTGTTCGTCGCGGGCATAACCCCAGTGCTCTTTACGCACCTGCTCGTGCAGCCATTCGGCACAGGCCTCGGCCAGGCGGTCGGCCAGGGCCTTGACCATGATCGAGCTGTAGTCGTCGCCCTTGTTCTGGTAGGCCTTGGCCACTTCCTCGGCACCGATGCCGGCGGTGGTGATGAAACCGCCCACGTAGTCGGTAACGCCACTGGCCTTCGGCGCGACGAAGTCGGCCAGCGACCAGTTGGGCTTGCCGTCCGGCTTGATGGTCTGCTGGCGCAGGTGGTGCAGGGTAGCCAGGGCCTGGCCGTCCTCGCCGTACACCTCGATATCGTCATCGGCCACCTGGTTGGCCGGCCAGAAGCCGAACACCGCGCGGGCGCTGATGAGCTTTTCGTCGATCAGCTTGTCGAGCATCTCGCGGGCGTCCTTGTACAGCGCCGTGGCCGCCTCGCCGACCACTTCGTCGGTGAGGATGCGCGGGAACTTGCCGGCCAGGTCCCAGGAAATGAAGAACGGGGTCCAGTCGATGTACTCGGCCAGGGTGCGCAGGTCGATGTCTTCCAGCACCTTGACGCCGGTAAAGGAGGGCACCGCTGGCTGGTAGCCAGCCCAGTCGTACTGCGGCTTGGCGGCGATAGCCTGGGCATAGCTCAGGCGCTCGGTGCGGGCACTGCGGTTGGCGGTGCGCTCGCGTACTTCTTCGTATTCCTGGCGGGTCTTCTCGACGAAGCCGGCTTTCAGCTCCTTGGACAGCAACTGGGTGGCAACGCCCACCGCACGCGAGGCGTCGGTGACGTAGACCACGGCGTCGTTGCTGTACTTGGGCTCGATCTTGACCGCGGTATGCGCCTTGGAGGTGGTGGCGCCGCCGATCATCAGCGGCAACTGGAAGCCCTGGCGCTGCATTTCGCGGGCAACGTGGACCATCTCGTCCAGCGACGGCGTGATCAGGCCGGACAGGCCAATGATGTCGCACTTCTCGTCGCGGGCGGTTTGCAGGATCTTCTCGGCCGGCACCATCACGCCGAGGTCGACGATGTCGTAGCCGTTGCAGCCCAGCACCACGCCGACGATGTTCTTGCCGATGTCGTGCACGTCGCCTTTTACCGTGGCCATCAGGATCTTGCCCTTGGCTTCCGGCTTGTCGCCTTTCTCGGCTTCGATGAACGGGATCAGGTGTGCTACCGCCTGTTTCATCACGCGGGCCGACTTGACCACCTGGGGCAGGAACATCTTGCCCGCGCCGAACAGGTCGCCGACCACGTTCATGCCATTCATCAGCGGGCCTTCGATCACTTCGATCGGGCGGGCGCACTGCTGGCGGCATTCCTCGGTGTCTTCGACGATGAACGCGGTGATGCCCTTGACCAGCGCGTGCTCCAGGCGTTTTTCCACCGGCAGCGAGCGCCACTCTTCGTTTTCCACTTCCTTGGTTGCGCCGCCGCCCTTGTAGTCGTCGGCGATGGCCAGCAGTGCGTCGGTGCCATGCGGGGTACGGTTGAGCACCACGTCCTCGACCTTTTCACGCAGGGCAGCCGGGATCTCGTCATAGATCTCCAGCTGGCCGGCGTTGACGATACCCATGGTCAGGCCGTTCTGGATCGCGTGGTACAGGAACACCGAGTGGATGGCTTCACGCACCGGGTTGTTGCCACGGAACGAGAACGACACGTTGGACACACCGCCCGAACTCAGGGCGTGCGGCAGGTGGTCGCGGATGTAGGCACAGGCCTCGATGAAATCGACGGCGTAGTTGTTGTGCTCCTCGATGCCGGTGGCGACGGCGAAGATGTTCGGGTCGAAGATGATGTCTTCCGGCGGGAAGCCCACTTCATTGACCAGGATGTCGTAGCTGCGCTGGCAGATTTCCTTCTTGCGCGCGGCAGTGTCGGCCTGGCCGACTTCGTCGAAGGCCATCACCACCACGGCAGCGCCATAGCGCTTGCACAGGCGGGCGTGGTGCTTGAACTGCTCGACGCCTTCCTTCATGGAAATGGAGTTGACGATGCCCTTGCCCTGGATGCACTTGAGGCCCGCTTCGATCACTTCCCACTTGGACGAGTCGATCATGATCGGCACGCGCGAGATGTCCGGCTCGCCGGCGATCAGGTTGAGGAAGCGGACCATGGCGGCCTGGGAGTCGAGCATCCCTTCGTCCATGTTGATGTCGATCACCTGGGCGCCGGCCTCGACCTGCTGCAGGGCGACTTCCAGGGCTTCGGTGTAGTTCTCTTCACGGATCAGCCGGGCGAACTTGGCGGAGCCGGTGATGTTGGTGCGCTCGCCGACGTTGACGAACAGCGACTGGCGGTCGATGGTGAACGGCTCCAGGCCCGACAGGCGGCAGGCCTTGGCGATTTCCGGAATCTCGCGCGGCTTGTACTTGGCCACGGCCTCGGCGATGGCCTGGATGTGGCCCGGGGTGGTGCCGCAGCAGCCGCCGATGATGTTGAGGAAGCCGCTGGCGGCGAATTCCTCGACCACCACGGCCATTTCCGCCGGGGTTTCGTCGTATTCACCGAAGGCGTTCGGCAGGCCGGCGTTGGGGTGGGCCGAGACATGGGTGTCGGCCTTGGTCGCCAGCTCTTCCAGGTAGGGGCGCAGGTCCTTGGCGCCGAGGGCGCAGTTCAGGCCCACGGAAATCGGCTTGGCGTGGCGCACCGAGTTCCAGAACGCTTCGGTGGTCTGGCCCGACAGGGTACGGCCCGAGGCGTCGGTGATGGTGCCGGAGATCATGATTGGCAGTTCGATGCCGTCTTCCTCGAACACCTGCTGCACGGCGAAGATCGCCGCCTTGGCGTTGAGGGTGTCGAAGATGGTCTCGATCAGCAGCAGGTCGGCGCCGCCCTCGATCAGGCCGCGGGTGGCCTCGATGTAGTTCGTTACCAGCTCATCGAAAGTGACGTTGCGGTAGCCGGGGTCGTTGACGTCCGGGGAAATCGAGCAGGTGCGGCTGGTAGGGCCGAGCACGCCGGCGACGAAGCGCGGCTTGTGCGGGGTTTCCAGGGTCTTGGCATCGGCCACCTGGCGGGCGATGCGCGCGCCCTCGACGTTCAGCTCGTAGACCAGCGACTCCATGCCGTAGTCGGCCTGGGAAATCTGCGTGGCGTTGAAGGTGTTGGTTTCGAGGATATCGGCGCCGGCATCCAGGTAGGCCTTTTCGATGGCGGCGATCACATCCGGGCGGCTGAGCAGCAACAGGTCGTTGTTACCCTTGACATCGCTTGGCCAATCGGCGAAACGCGTGCCACGATAGTCGTGTTCCTCGAGCCGGTAGCTTTGGATCATAGTACCCATGCCGCCGTCGAGGATCAGGATGCGCTCTTTGAGTGCGTTCTGGAGTGCTTGGAGACGAGCGCTGCGGTCGGACATAGGAACTACCTGGTCGGGCAAATTTCAGAAGGTGCAGAATCATAACAAAGCTGCGCGGTTTTTAGGCGCATCGCCCATTTGCATGAAAATGGCTCATGTTGGGCGGGCGTCGGCGAAGCAGGGCACCCAAGGACGACCAGGCAACAAATCGTGATGGCTTTCAATACCCAGGACTTTCCGCACATGGTGCATCGTATTCTTGCCGGCGTTTTCGCCCTGCTCATCAGCAGTGTGGCGTTCGGGCAAGCCCCCCAGTCGAGCCCGGCTATTTCCTACACCCGGGACATTCAACCGATCTTCACCGAGAAATGCGTGGCCTGCCACGCCTGCAACGACGCCGCCTGCCAGCTGAAGCTGGAAAGCCCCGAAGGCGCGGTGCGCGGCGCCACCAAGGTTCCGGTGTACCAGGGCGAGCGCAGCAAGGCAGTGCCCACCACGCGGCTGTTCTACGACGCCCACAACGAGGGCGAGTGGCGCAAGAAGGGCTTCTACTCGGTGCTGGACAACCAGGGCAGCCAGGCCGCGCTGATGGCGCGCATGCTCGAGCTGGGGCACAAAACCCCGCTCACGCCCAACGCCAAGCTGCCCGAGGAAATCGTCCTGGGCCTGAACCGCAACAACATGTGCCCGTTGCCGCATGAGTTCGATGCCTATGCCGGCGCCCACCCCAAGGAAGGCATGCCACTGGCGGTGACCGGCCTGACCGACAAGGAATACGACACCATGCGCCGCTGGCTGGCCGCCGGTGCGCCGGTCGAGTACCAGCCGATCAAGCCAAGTGCGGCCGAAGCCAAGCAGATTGCCGACTGGGAAGAGCTGCTCAACCGCCCGGGCTCCACCGAGGCGCTGGTCGGCCGCTGGCTGTACGAGCACCTGTTCCTGGCGCACATCTATTTCGTTGGTGGCGAGCAGGGCCACTTCTTCCAGTGGGTACGTTCGCGTACACCGAGCGGCCAGCCGGTCGACCTGATCGCCACGCGCCGCCCCAACGACCCGCCGGGCACCGACTTCTACTACCGGTTGATCCCGGTGCAGGGCGTGATCGTGCACAAGACGCACATCACCTACCCGATGGGGCCGCAGAAGCTCAAGCGGGTCAAGCAACTGTTCTACGCCGGCGACTGGCATGCCACCGCGCTGCCAGGCTACGGCCCGCGCCACCGGGCCAACCCGTTCGAAACCTTCGAAGCGATCCCGGCCGTGGCGCGCTACCAGTTCATGCTGGATAACGCCGAGTACTTCGTGCGCACCTTCATCCGTGGCCCGGTATGCCGTGGGCAGATTGCCACCGACGTGATCCGCGACAACTTCTGGGCGTTGTTCCAGGAGCCGGCCCACGACCGCTACATCACCGATGCCAAGTACCGTGGCGAGGCCACGCCGCTGCTGGCCATGCCTGGGCAGATCGATGACGTGGGCAGCGTGCTGAGCCTGTGGCACGCCTACCGTGACAAGCGCAACGAGTACGAGAAACTGCGCCGCGAAGCCTATGCCGACATGCCGGCGCCGGGCTGGGCGACGCTGTGGGCCGGTAACGACAACGCGTTGCTGAGCATTTTCCGCCACTTCGACAGCGCGTCGGTGACCAAGGGCCTGATCGGTGATGTGCCGCTGACCGTGTGGCTGTTCGACTACCCGTTGTTCGAGCGCACCTATTACCAGCTGGCGGTCAACTTCGATGTGTTCGGCAACGTCTCGCACCAGTTGCAGACGCGCCTGTACTTCGACCTGATCCGCAACGGCGCCGAGGTCAACTTCCTGCGCCTGATGCCGGCCGACCAGCGCAAGGCGATCCTCGGCGACTGGTACCAGAACAGCGGCAAGGTGAAGATGTGGATGGATTATGAAGACATCGACACCGACACCCCGAGCGGCATCCAGCTCGACCCGCGCAACCCCAAGCGCGACTTCGGCCTGAAGCTGTTGCAGCGTACCGGCAGCCTGAATGCCGCGCCTGACCCGATCAACCGCTGCCAGGGCGCATTCTGCTCGCGACCGCAGGTGAGCGAAGAGTTCCGCAATGCCGAGCAGTCGCTCAGCCGCCTGGTGTCGCGCCCGGCTGCCGGGTTGAGGGTGATCAACCAGCTGCCCGAAGCGACCATGCTGCGCATCGAAGGGCAGGGCGGCCTGCGCCAGGTGTACAGCCTGCTGCGCAACCGCGCGCACAGCAACGTGGCGTTCCTGCTGGGCGAGGCGTACCGCTACCAGCCGGGGCTGGATACCCTGACGCTGTACCCGGGCGTGCTCAGCAGCTACCCCAACTTCATCTTCAACATCCCGACCAAGGATGTGCCGGAGTTCGTCGAGGACATGGAGTATGCGAAAGATGACCCGGCCAGGTTCGAGCGCATCGTCATGCGTTGGGGTGTGCGTCGCAGTCACCCAGAGTTCTGGCGCTACTTCCATGACCTGAACAGCTTCATCAAGGAGACCGAACCGGTCGAGGCGGGCGTGCTGGACATGAACCGCTACGAGAACCTCTGATCGGTTGGGCTGACCTTTCCGATTACCCTGTGGTCGGACTTGCTGGGTGGTCCGGGGGCTGCTTTGCAGCCCAATCGCCGGCAAGCCAGCTCCCACAGGGGCCGCACATGCCTGAAGGCTGCGCAGTACTTGTGGGAGCTGGCTTGCCGGCGATGGAGCGCAACGCGCTCCCAAAGGCCTCAATGCACCGGCAATTGCAGGGTTCTCCATGCTGTATTCGCTTCAGGCACTGCGGGCGTTCGCCGCCTGGGTGGTGGTCTGCCACCATTTCATGCAGATCTTCTTCGACTTCCAAGCCTCCGGCCCCATCGGCCAACTGCTCACCGACCGCGGCGCCGCAGGCGTCGACATCTTCTTCGTCATCAGCGGGCTGGTCATCTACCTGTCGACTTGCGACAAGGCCATCGAGCCTCGCCAGTTCCTGCTCAACCGGGCGCTGCGTATCGTCCCGGCCTATTGGTTCTACACGGCGCTGATGGCAACCCTGCTGCTGGCCTTCAGTCAATGGATGCCGCACCAGGCATTCACCTGGCACCACCTGCTGCTGTCGCTGCTGTTCATCCCGGCGGAAAACCCCGGTGGCTACGGCTTGTACCCGACCCTGAACGTGGGCTGGACGCTGAACTTCGAGATGTTCTTCTACCTGCTGTTCGGCCTGGCCTTCCTGGTGCGCCAGCGTCATCACCAGTTGCTGGTCACCGCCGCGCTGCTGCTGGCCAGCGAGATACTGGGCCGGCTGGGCGTGCTCAGCCGCTTCTACAGCAACGACATCATCTACGAATTCCTGCTCGGTATCGGCCTGGGCGTGCTGCACCGTCGCGGGCTGATCCACCAGGGCCGCTGGCTGCCGTTGGCGTTGCTGGCGGTGGCAGGCCTTGCCATCTACCACCTGGACGCTTCCCGGCGCTTGCTGCACTGGGGCGTGCCGAGCGCAATGATCGTGCTGGCCTTCGTCGCCCTGGAGCCGGTGTTCCGCGGCAACCGGCTGCTCAAGGCGCTGGGCGACTGTTCGTATTCGGTGTACCTGGTCCATGTGCTGGTGCTGTACGCAGGCTGGTTCGCCAGCCAGCGCCTGCAGTTGAACCCGTACCTGGTGTTCGCCCTGTGCGTGCCGTCCATTGGACTAATGTCGTGGTTCAGCTACCAGTGGCTGGAGCGCGGCCTGTACCGGCGCATGCAGGCCTGGCTGGCGGCGCCACGGGGGCAGGCCCCTGAATATGCGCTTTCCCGAGTCAAATACTAGGACTTTGTTCGAAGGCCGGGTTGGCGTACACTTGGCCGCAAGTCTGTGAGGAACCTACATGAGCGCTATAACCATTACCGACGCCGCCCATGACTACCTGGCCGATCTGCTCTCCAAGCAGAACACGCCTGGCATCGGCATTCGCATTTTCATCACCCAGCCGGGCACCCAGTACGCCGAAACCTGCATCGCCTACTGCAAGCCGGGCGAAGAAAAGCCTGACGACACCGCCGTGGGTCTGAAGAGCTTCACCGCTTACCTGGACGCGGTCAGCGTGCCGTTCCTGGAAGACGCACTGGTCGACTATGCCACCGACCGCATGGGTGGCCAGCTGACCATCAAGGCGCCGAATGCCAAGGTGCCGATGGTCAACGAAGACAGCCCGATCAACGAGCGCATCAACTACTACCTGCAGACCGAGATCAACCCCGGCCTGGCCAGCCACGGCGGCCAGGTGAGCCTGGTGGATGTGGTCGACGACGGCATTGCCGTGCTGCAGTTCGGTGGTGGTTGCCAAGGCTGTGGCCAGGCCGACGTGACCCTGAAGGAAGGCATCGAGCGTACCCTGCTCGAGCGTATTCCCGAGCTGAAGGGCGTGCGTGACGTGACTGACCACAGCCAGAAAGAGAACGCCTACTACTGATGTAGAGGCGGGCGCGGTCTGTTGTGTGGGAGCGGCCTTGCGTCGCGAAAGGGCCGCGAAGCGGCCCCAGCAATATCAGCTTCGCCGCCAATACCCCAGGGGCTGCTATGCAGCCCTTTCGCGACGCAAGGCCGCTCCCACAACGACCGCACAACCTGGTCAGGCCTTAGCAACAAAGTGTTACTGTTTCAACCCCTGCGACAACAGGCCGCAGCCCGTATTCAAAGGGCTGCAGCCGATCCTTGCCTTCGTCGGGTAGAACCCCTCGGGGTGTCGTGCCAGAATGCCCCGGTTTTTCGACCGGCCCGTCCCGAGGGCCGGCACCTTCCCTGTAAAGGATGGTTTCATGAATGATCTATATACCCGGCGCGCAGTTGTCGCCGGGATGGGCGTTCTCGGGCTTGGCCTGCTCGCAGGCTGCAGCCCGGCCCGGGGGCTCGAGTTCAAGTACGGCAAGAACATGAGCAACGAAATCCTTGGGCGCAAGTTCAGCCTCAAGGACACCCAAGGCAATGTGCGCACCCTGTCGAGCTTCTACGGCAGCATGCCGATGATCTTCTTCGGCTTCACCCAGTGCCCGGCCGTGTGCCCGACCACCCTGGCGCGCGCCGCGCAAATCCGCAAGCTGCTGCGCGGCCGCGATCGCGACCTGTTCCAGGTGGTGTTGATTACCCTGGACCCGGAGCGCGACACCCCCGAAGTGCTCGATGCCTACGTGAAGGCGTTCGACCCGTCGTTCACCGCGCTGACCGGCACCCCTGAGGAAATCGCCGCGGTGGCCAAGGAATTCAAGGTGTTCTACGAGAAAGTCCCGGCCGGTGATACCTATACCGTCTCTCACTCGTCCACCAGCTACGTCTACGATACGCGTGGCACCCTGCGCCTGAGCCTGGGCCATTCCCTGACCGCCCAGGAATGCGCCGAAGACCTGGTCACCCTGATGGAGATCTGCTGAATGTCGATGCAACCGATCAAGCAGGGCCTGGCTGCCCTGGTCCTGATGGGCCTGGCGCTGCCGGCCCTGGCCCAGACCACCGTGAGCGACGCCTGGGTGCGGGCGACCGTGCCGCACCAGCAGTCCACCGGTGCCTTCATGACCCTGACCGCCAGCAGCGACAGCAAGCTGGTGGGCGTGGCTTCGCCTGTGGCCAAGACCGTGCAGGTGCACGAGATGACCATGAACGGTGATGTGATGGGCATGCGTGAAGTCAAGGCGGTCGAGTTGCCGGCCGGCAAGGCCGTAACTCTCGACCCGAACAGCCTGCATGTGATGCTGATGGGCCTGAACAATCAGGTGAAGGAAGGCGAGAAAGTGCCGCTGACCCTGACCATCGAAGATGCCAAGGGGGCCAAGGAAACCCTGGACGTACAGGCCGAAGTGCGTGCGCTCAACGCGGAGGCGGGCGGTGGGCATGATCACATGCACATGAAGCACTGATCAGGCTGAACCCTTTGGGGGCGCTTTGCGCCCCATCGCGACACAAGGCCGCTCCCACAGGAGAACGCGTATCCCCTGTGGGAACGGCCTTGTGTCGCGATGGGCTGCCAGGCAGCCCCCGGTTCAATCAGCTGCGAAACTTGGGCAGCGGCCTGTCGAGGGTCAGCGAGGTCAAGGTCTTGCGGACCTGGGCCTCATCGGCCTCCAGGGCCTTGAGACTTGCGCGGATCTTGCCGGCGGCGGGCACGTCGCCCTGCCGGTCGATCCAGTCGGCTATCTCCTTGCAGGCACTGCTCAGGCAGGCCTGGCGCTGGTTCATCAGCGACAGGAGGGTGGTGAGCTCTCTTTCGGACATGGCAGGATCCTCCATTCAGCCTTGTCAGTGTAGCAGTGGCTGGCCGGCCTGCCTGAGGCCGGCTGTCGCAGCTCAGCCTTGCAGGCAGGCGCTGCGATAAGCCCCTGGCGTTACCCCATAGGCCTGCTTGAACTGCCGGCTCAAATGGCTCTGGTCGGCAAAGCCCAGGTCGAACGCCACCTCCGAGGCAGCCCAGCCACGCTTGAGCATTTCCCGCGCACGGGCCAGGCGCCGCTGCTTCAACCAGGCATGTGGCGGCAGGCCGGTGGCCTGGCGGAACACCCGGGCGAAATGGAATGGTGACAAGTTGACCGCCGCCGCCAGGGCCTCGAGCGAGGGCGGGTCGGCCAGTTGGCTTTCCAGCAGCTCACGGGCGCGGGCCACTGCCAGCGGTTCGTGGCCAGGCGCGGCTGGTTCGGCGCATTGCCCGTGCCGTTGCACCAGGGCCAGCACCGCCTGGCGCCAGGCGGTCTGCTGCTGCAGGGCGCTGGCGCCGGCTTCGGACAGCTGGTGCAACTGGCTGAAGGCAAGCGCCAGGGCCGGGTCGTGGATCACGCTGTCCTTGAAGCTGGGCATGCCGTGGCGGCCCAGTTCCAGTTCGTCGAGCACCCCGGTTACCCGTTCATGTTCCGGGTAGAACCCTCGGTAGCGCCAGCCCGCTTCGTGGGCGGTGGCCCCGGTGTGCAGTTCGTCGGGGTTGATCAACACCATGCTGCCGACCGGCGCCAGGTGCTCGCTGCCGCGATGCCAGAAGCGCTGGGCGCCCGACTCGATCACGGTGAACACATAGCCTTCATGCACATGCGGGGCGAAACGCTGCTGGAAATAGCGCGCGTGCAGCATCTCGACGTCGCCCAGTGCCGGCGCCTGCCAAAGGTGTGTCTGCTCGCGCAGAGGCGTGCTCATGCCAGCCAGCTGCGCAGGAGGAAGAAGATCAACATGCTCACCAGCATGCTCAGCAACACGCTGCGGGTCAACAGCACCAGGGCGATGGCCACCAGCGAACCCAGCAGGTAGGGGTTGAGCAGGCTCAGGTTCAACTGGTGCTCGGGCATGAAGATGATCGGGCCGCAGATTGCGGTGAGCATGCCCGGCACGGCAAAGCCGAGGAACTGCCGGGCGTTGGAGCTCAGGCGCAAGGGCAGGCGCGGCTCCAGGAACGCATAGCGGTTGAGGAACACGATGGCGCCCATGGCAAGAATCAGGACCCAGGTCATGCGCGGGCTCCGGTGAATTTCTGGCAGACGAAACCGGCGCTCATGCCCAGCAGGCCTGCGGCCACCAGGGCGGTTTCCCAGTGCCAGTAGCTGAACAGCACCGAACAGAACAGCGACACCGCCACGCACACCAGCGTGGCCAGGTTGCGCACCAGCGGCGCGATCAGGGCGACGAAGGTGGCGACAATGGAAAAGTCCAGGCCGAGCTGGTCCAGGTGCGGAATGTTCTGCCCCAGCAGGATGCCGGCCAGGGTGAACAGGTTCCAGGCGACGTAGAAGGTCAGGCCCACGCCCAGGGCGTACCAGCGGTTGAACTGCTGCTGGTCGTACTGGCTGGTCAGGGCGAAGAACTCGTCAGTGAGCAGGAAGCCCAGGCCCAGGCGCCAGCGCAGCGGCTGGCTGGACAGCACCGGGCGCATCGTCAGGCCATACAGCAGGTGCTGCGAGGTCAGCAGCAGGGTGGTCAGCAGGATCGACGCCAGGTTGGCGCCGCCCTTGAGCATGCCGATCGCCACCAGTTGCGCGGCACCGGCGAAGACGATGGCCGACAGCCCTTGTCCCTCCCAGGCGCTGAGGTTGGCCTCGATGGCCATGGAACCGGCCAGCAGGCCCCAGGGGGCGACGGCCAGGGACAACGGGAGAATGGCGATGGCGCCGTGGAGAAAGGCTTGGCGGGCGATGTGGGGCATGGTGGCTGCAGTGCGTGTACGTTGGCAGGCCAGCATGCCAGACAGGGCGGGGGATGGCTTGAACGATCTTGCTGGTCTCCACCTTGTGGGGGCAACTGTCTTGCTCAAAATTTCAAGGCACACGCGGTCACTGTGGGAGCGGGCATGCCCGCGAACACCGGCGCAGCCGGTGCCATGCACCGCGTTGGATGCTTCGCGGGCACGCCCGCTCCCACACAGGCCGCGTCGCGCTTGCGAATTGAGTTCTCTACGCGCCAGCGCAGCCCAAAGGCTGGGCCATCTCCCACAAAGGATCGCGACTGCTGATGGTCAGGGACGGCTGGTCAGGTGCTGCTGCGCTGTCACGCAGCCGTTGGTATCCACGGCCTTCTGCAGCAGGCTCTGGCGGTGCTGCGGGTCGAGGTCGCCGAGCAGGCGGTATACCTCGGCCTGGTAGTCACGCTGGCGCCCCCACTGCATTTCCAGGCCTTGTGGCCGGTTGCGGTTGCAGGCCAGGCGCGTGGCCGGTTGCGGGTAGTAGGGCGCATACACGGTGGCCATGTTGGGGATGGCCTCCAGCGCAGTACGGTACTCGCTGCTGACGTTATAGGGCGGGCACCAGGTGGCGATGGCCGGCGCCGGTGCGGCAAAGCCCTGTCTGAGGCTGGCTTCGAGCAGCGGGCAGGCGGCATCCGGGATTTGCGCGGCGGGCAGGTAGGTCATGTAGTACAGCGCCAGGCGGTACTGTGCGACCGGGTGGCCCAGCTCCACGGACTTTTTCAGCAAGGCGACGGCTGTCGGCAGGGTGTGGGCCATGGCCTGGCCCTGGCGGCTGAGCTCCGGGTCGCCGCCGATGGCCGTGCGCAGCGTGCTGGCGCCGTCGTCCTGGCTGTCGGCCTGCTCCAGCAGGGGCAAGGCCTGGCGGTAGAGCAGGTCGGCATGAGGGTCGATGCGCACTTCCAGCGCGTGCGCGGCCAGCGGCATCAGGGCGATCAGCAGTGGGGGCAAGCGAAGCATGCGGCTCACAGGCAAGCCCCATGGGGTGCCAGGTACTGATGGATGGCTTCGATGTTCATGGCGGTCAAGCGTGCGCCTCGGGCAGATCGGAACGACGGCCTATTCTAGCCACCCAAGGGGCCTGGCCGGAAGACCACCTGGCAACTGTCAGACGAGCTTGATCGGCGTGACCTTGCGCTGGGCATGTTTTTCCTGGGCCAGGCCAAGCTTGGCGGTAATGACCTTGGCCAGGGCATTGTTGCCCAGGTCGTTCAGGTGCAGGCGATCGATGAACAGGTCGGCGCCGAACACCGGCGAGCTGCTGAGCATGCAGTTCATGTCATAGCAGGGCACCGGGTCGGCCTGGCTCTTGATGCGACGGAAGAAGGCCGAGTGCAACTGGCTGTCGAACGCGCCGTCCAGCAGCCGGTCGAAATTCGCCGGTCGTCGCTGCAGCGCCTCCAGCATGGCCTGCTCGCCAGCGGGCAGGCTATCCCGGCACCAGGGCAGCAATGGCTGCAGGATGAAGGTGAGGGTGGAATGGCTGTCTGCCAGCAGCCGGTCCCATTGGCGCAAGGTCCGGCCAATGCTATCGGCGGCACGGGCCAGGCGCTTTTCCGGGGGTGACAGCGGCCAGGTGGCAGGTGTTGCGACCGAGGGCGTGGCCAACGCCTGGCCGATGCGCCGCCACAGCGATTGCCGGCGGGGAGCCGCCGTGGGCTGCATGCCTTCGCTGAAACTGTTGAGAAAATCCTGGTAGGCCTTGGCGTGCCGCGGGTCGCTCAGGCTGGCGAGGACTTCGCAGAGGGCTTCGTGGGCCAGGGTGTTGAGGCCGCTGAGCACCACCACATGGCCGAGCTGGCCAAGGCGGTGCTGGTGGGTCAGGAACATCAGCAGCTCCTGGCTGGCATTGAGCCCGCAGCCAGCCAGGCTCAGCCAGACTTCGCCAGTCAGCATCGACAGGTGCGAGGCCACCGTGTGTTCGTCGGAGCTGGCACCGATGCCCAAGGCGGTGGAGCCGCCGACCAGCAAGTTGATGCGTGACGCACCACCGCGCTCGGCTGCCGAAAAGCGCTTGCCGGCAAAATGGCTGTAGCGCAGGCCCAGGGCATCGGTGTTGATGGTGCCGGAGCGGTAGCCGGTTTCGTGCACATGCACGGTGTGCGGGGCACGCCGGCTGCCCAGCAGCAGAAAGCGCTGGTAGTCCTGTTGCAACGGCGAAGGCGACGGGGTCGTGTCAGTCGCAGTCATGGGTTCTCCTTCTGTTGCAGCGGGCACCTTGCGTCACGTTCAGGCCGCCAGCTCCTTGACGTTGTACAGCAGGCCGCCGGCGGCGATCAGCAGCAGGGCGACCCCCGAGGCCAGGCTGATCATGCGGTTGCTGCGCTGCGAGGCGATCTTGCCGATGGCGAAGATGTACAGGCTGAGCACGGCAAAATCGATGGCCACCCACAGCATCGACAGCACCACCATGCTCTTGCCGAACGACTCGGTGATCTGGATGAACTGCGGGAAGAAGGCGATGAAGAAGATGATGTCCTTCGGGTTGGAAATGCCCACCATGAAACCTTGCAGCAGCCCGCCGCGGCCAGGCTTGGCGAGCTCGCCCGGTGCCTCGGCTGCTGGCGCCTGCAAGGCGTCCCGCAGCGTGCCGACGGCAATGTAGCCGATGAACAGGCAACCCAGCAGGCTCATGGCGCTGAGCCAGGCCTTGTCGATGGCGGCGCTGGTGAGGATGATCCAGGCCGCCGCGCCGATCAGCACCAGTGATGCCCAGTTGGTGCCCACAGCCGTGAACATGGCCTTGCGTGAGCCGGAGGCGGCCGCGGTGTTGACGATCAGTGCCACCACCGGGCCGGGGGTGGCGATCAGTAGCAGGACAGTAAGGGCGTAGGTAGCGGTGAGTGCGGTATTCACGGTCAGGTCTCGATCAGTATGTCGGGTGTTGCCGGCTGTACGGCATGGGCGTGGAACGGGCAGCGGGACGGGTTGAGCGACCCTGCCTCCTGCAGTTGGTACTGCTTCCACTCGTAGTTGTCGGCATCGCCGAAGAAGCCAAGGGTGTCGGGCATGACGCCGTCGTTGTAGTGGTGCACGCGCTCGCGGATGCGTTCGCGGATACGATGGCCGCTTTCGGTGTTGACGTTGGCCACTTCGTCGAAGTTCGCCCGCGGGTTGATGACGAAGGTGATGTGTGGCCCCAGGTTGCGGCTTTTCATCTGCTGGTGGCCGGGGAAGTTCATGTTGATGAACAGCGGCATGCCGGCAAAGCAGAACGACCAGGCGTTGTCGTCGGGGTCGGTCGGGATGCCCTGCGGCCAGGGATGCGGGTCGCGCGCGTGCACGCCACGCAACACCTTCCAGGCCAGCGCCTGTTGCTCGGCCAGGGTGTAGTCGGCGGCAGTTTCGAGAAACACCACCAGTGGGCTGCCGATACGCTGCTTGGGTGGGATAGGTGTGACGGTGCGCACGTAGTCGGCCAGGCCCATGGCGATGTCATCGGCCAGCTGCCCGGCGCGGGCGAAGAGGATGTGGCAGGTTGCGCCGTTTACCGCCTTGCGGCCGAACAGGCAGGGAAACTCGGGGTTGGCGAGGACACTGCGAAAATGTTCTACGGCTTTGTAGGTCCAATGTCGCGCGTTGCGCACATGGTCAGCGGCCAGCTCTAGCGCATCCAGGCGATAGCAAGTTCCATAACCCGTCGACATGATTTCCCCAGGCGTAAATTTGATGAACGTTCAAGTCACATGCAGGCAGGATCTTGGTTATGTTTATTATTTACCCGCATTTTCCGAGACGTCCTTGGCGTTGTAAAACGCGTGGAACTATGACCTACTATTAGTCTTACTCATGCTCAGGGCGTCGCCATGTCGGAACGGATTCAGGCTTTGCACGCGCTGCGTGCCTTCGAGGTGGCCTCTCGCTATGGCTCATTTACCCGTGCCGCGGAAGAGCTGGCCCTGACCCAGGGCGCCGTCAGCCACCACATCAAGACCCTCGAAGCCATGTTCGGCTGCGACCTGTTCGAACGCCGCGGGCCGAAGCTGGCCCTGACCGAGCACGGCCGCCTGCTGGCGCAGGAGCTCAAGGTTGGCTTCAAGATCATCGAAAATGCCTGCGCCCTGCTGCGTCAGGACCGCTACGGCCTGCGTCTGAAGGCGCCGTCCACGCTCACCGTGCGCTGGCTGCTGCGGGCGCTGGATGCGTTCAAGAAGGTCGAGGACAACTGCAGCGTGCAGCTGTCCAGCGTGTGGATGGACATCGACAGCGTGGACTTCTACTCCGAGCCCTACGACTGTGCGATCCTCCTGGCCAACGGGCGTTTTCCCGCCGATATCGAGAGTTTCAAGCTGTTCGATGAATGGCTGATCCCTGTGTGCCACCCGGATTACATGGCCCAGGCACAACCGGTCCTTGCCGACCTGGCCCAGTGCGAATTCCTGCACCCGTCCCCTGACCGACGAGACTGGCGGCGCTGGTTGGCTCGCATGGATGCGCTGGACATCAGCATCGATCACGGGCAAGTGTTCGATACCCTCGACCAGGGCATCTCGGCCGCACAGCAAGGCCTGGGTATTTCGGTGGTCGACCTGGTGCTGGCCAGCGCCGACCTGCTGGCCGGGCGCCTGGTCACGCCGTTCAAGCACGCGGTGGCCACCGGCGACGGCTATTACATGACCTGGCTCAAGGCCAGCCCCAAGGCGCGGCAGATGCACAAGCTGCGCGAGTTCCTGCTGGGCCAGGTGCCGCCGCTGGCCTGCAAGGACATCAATTACCTGTACGGTTGAACACGCGTTCGAGCAAACGCCCGGCCGCCGGCAAGCGCCCGGCGCTGAAAATATTTCGGCAAACACCTGCTGGCCCCAACAAAATGCGCTGCGACGGTGCGTCAGCGGTAGAATCCCGCAATCAGCACAACAAACGATTCAGAGGTCGACGCGGTGGAGTTGCAGCAGGGCTTTGTCCTGACCCGACATTGGCATGACACGCCCGAAGGCACCTGTGTGGAATTCTGGCTGGCCACCGACCAGGGGCCACGGCAGCTGCGCCTGGCGCCACAGGTATCGGTGGCATTCATCCCCCAGGCGCAGGAAGCGCACGCGCGGGTGCTGCTGGCCAACGAAGCCGGTGTCGAGTTGCGGCCGCTGCAGCTGAAGGACTTTGACCAGCGCCCGGTGCTGGGCCTGTACTGCCGCCAGCACCGGCAACTGATGCAGCTGGAGCAACGCCTGCGCACGGCCGGTATCGAGGTGTTCGAAGCCGATATTCGCCCGCCCGAGCGCTACCTGATGGAGCGCTTCATCACCGCCCCGGTGCAGTTCACCGGCCAACCGGATGCCCAAGGCGTGCTCTGCGATGCCCAGCTCAAGCCCCTGCCGGGTTATCGCCCGCCGCTGCGCCTGGTGTCGCTGGACATCGAGACCAGCGAGCGGGGCGAGCTGTACAGCATTGCCCTGGAAGGTTGTGGCCAGCGCCAGGTGTACATGCTCGGGCCGGCCAACGGCACGGCTGATGACCTCGACTTCGACCTGCACTACTGCGCCGACCGCGCCGACATACTGGCCTGCCTCAACCAGTGGATGGCCGAGCACGACCCGGATGCAATCATCGGCTGGAACCTGATCCAGTTCGACCTGCGCCTGCTGCACGAGCACGCCAAGCTGCTGCTGGTACCGCTGGCACTGGGGCGCAATGGCACGCCGATGACCTTGCGCAGCCATGCCGGTGGTGGCCACGTGTTCGCCGATGCCCCGGGGCGGCTGCTGATCGACGGCATCGAGGCGCTGCGCTCGGCGACCTGGAGCTTCCCGTCGTTCAGCCTCGAAAGTGTCGCCCAGACCTTGCTCGGTGAAGGCAAGGCCATCGACACGCCGTACCAGCGCATGGATGAAATCAACCGCCGCTTCGCCGAGGACAAGCCGGCGTTGGCGCGCTACAACCTCAAGGATTGCGAGCTGGTGACGCGCATTTTCGCCCACACCCGCCTGCTCGAATTCCTGCTGGAGCGGTCTTCGGTGACCGGCCTTGCGGTGGACCGCAGCGGTGGTTCGGTGGCCGCGTTCTGCCACTTGTACATCCCGCAGATGCACCGCCTGGGCTTCGTCGCCCCCAACCTCGGCAGCCGCCCCGACGAAGCCAGCCCCGGTGGCTTCGTCATGGATTCGCGCCCGGGCCTGTACGACTCGGTGTTGGTGCTGGACTACAAGAGCTTGTACCCGTCGATCATTCGTACCTTCCTGATCGACCCGGTGGGGCTGGTCGAAGGCTTGCGCCTGCCCGACGATGAACACTCGGTGGAAGGCTTCCGGGGTGGGCGTTTTTCCCGTAGCGAGCATTGCCTGCCGGCCATCGTCGAGCGTGTATGGCAGGGCCGGGAAGCGGCCAAGCGCGAGGGCAACGCGCCGCTGTCGCAAGCGCTGAAGATCATCATGAATGCCTTCTACGGGGTGTTGGGCTCGAGCGGCTGCCGCTTCTTCGACCCGCGCCTGGCTTCGTCGATCACCATGCGCGGGCACCAGATCATGCGCCAGACCCGTGCGCTGATCGAAGCCAGGGGCTACGAGGTGATCTACGGCGATACCGACTCCACCTTCGTCTGGCTCAAGGGCGCCCACGGCGAGGAGGCTGCAGCACGCATCGGCCGTGAGCTGGTGGCCCAGGTCAACCAGTGGTGGCGCGAACACCTGCGCGAGCGGATGAACCTGGAAAGCGCGCTGGAGCTGCAGTTCGAGGTGCATTACCGGCGCTTCCTGATGCCCACCATCCGCGGCACGGACGAAGGCAGCAAGAAGCGCTACGCCGGGCTGGTGCAGCGGGCCGATGGCAGCGAGCAGATGGTCTACAAAGGCCTGGAGTCGGTGCGTACCGACTGGTCGCCGCTGGCCCGGGAGTTCCAGCAGGAGCTTTATGGCCGGATATTCCGCGGGGAGCCTTACCAGGCGTATGTGCGTGATTATGTACGGCGCACCCTGGCGGGCGAGCTGAATGAGCTGATGGTGTACCGCAAGCGTTTGCGCCGGCCGCTAGCCGATTACCAGCGCAATGTGCCACCGCACGTGCGTGCGGCCCGGCTGGCCGATGACTACAACCGCCGCCTTGGCCGCCCGTTGCAATACCAGCGCGGCGGCTGGATCAGCTATCTGATCACCCTGGCGGGCCCAGAACCCCTGGAAAACCTGCAAGCACCGGTGGACTACGAGCATTACCTGACGCGGCAGCTGCAGCCGGTGGCTGATGCCATCCTGCCTTTCGTTGGCGACAGTTTCGAAGGGCTGACCGGCCAGCAGCTGGCGCTGTTCTGAAGAGGTGGTAGCTATCTAGCCAATCGCTTGGCAAGCCTGCGTCTAGTGTCGGGCCTTTGGATCAGCCAGAGGCGCAACAACGTGACTACACCCCGCCAGGAACTACCGCCAACCGCCGATACGCTGGCCATGGAGCAGGCCTATCAGGACAACCTCATCGTCAAACGACTGCCCAGATGGATTCGCCGGCTGCGTATCGTATCGCCGACCGAGCAGAACATCCCGGCCAACGGTCTGTATGAATCGCAGCATGCTGCTTTACGTAACGCATTGAAAGACAGCCTGGCCTGTCGACAGTGGCTGGAAAAGGAGCTTGCGCGCATCGAGGGCATCGACCGTTTCGTCAAGCCGCTGCTACAACACGCCATGCAGGAAGAATTCGTCACCAGGGAAAATGTCGATGGCCTGTATTTCAGGCGCTGGTACACCTACACCGCTCCCAGCCAGGGCACCGTGTGGGGGCGCTACCCGGTGGTGGAAAAGGACTATTTCGACGTACCGCTGATCGAGGCGGCACTGGACAACTTCACGCCGGGCGAGGGGCGGAACGAACAGCACAAGGACAACTGCATCGTCGACAGCCTGTCGCAACGCCTCGCGTCGCCAACCGCGCCTGCCTTCGCGCGCTTGTGCCGCAAGCTGGACCTGGGCAAGCGCTATCAACAGCACCTGGACTCCGTGCTCAAAGCGCCGAACAGCCAGGCCAGCGGCTGGCGCAGCATGGCTTCGACGCTTGCCCAGCTGTACAGCTCGGTCATGCTGATCGATGCGTGCAAGGCCAAGAGTGATGGCGTACTGAATGCCGCTGAACTGGAACTGGTGGTGGACCTGTGCAAGCACGGACGCCCCGGCACGCTCTACGAATCGAAAGTGGTGGCCCGGCAACTGAAGGCGTTCGGCTGCGACTTGCAACAGATCGTGATACTCGATGTATTTCATGACAAGGTCAGCCGCAAGATCATTGTCTATATTCCCGATGACCCCCACGGTCCCTGGACCGCAAGCCCCGACCTGGAAAGCTTCACCCGCAAGGTCCTGGGCCAGCGTCTGCGAGACAAGCGCTATCAGGATTTCTTCAAACGCTTCATACGCCGGCGCGACAGCCAGCAGTTCTTCTCCAGAGTTGCCAAGGACCTGGTAGGCGTCGCCGATTGGGCAACCCGGGAAATGGACCAGCACATGCGGGACTACCCGCTGCCGTTGTTCGAGCACCTTGCTTGCGCGCGCATCGATCACATCAAGGACGATGCTGCGGTGATTGCAACGCCGGTGTCAGACCTTGACCGCAAGGCCCAGGAAGCTCATCAACAAAGGTTGGTTGCCGAGGGTTGGACACTGGCCACGGTGGCGGGCGTGTTCATCCCTGCGCTCAATGCACTGCTGCTGGCGGTAATGGTCTGGGACCTGCTGGGCGAGCTGTTCCAGGCCGTCGAAGACTGGCGCGAGGGCGATACCAGTGCCGCGATGGAGCATGTGCTCAGCGTGACCAAAGACCTGGCCGTGATCGGTGTCACCGCTGTGGTATGGCGGGAAGCGAGCCGGGCCTGGGCCGCATTGGACCAGTGGGTGCCAGCGCGCCTGGAAGACGGCAGCGAGAAGCTCTGGAATGGAGACCTGGTGCCGTTTCGCAGTGCTGCACCTCCCGCTGGTGAGGTAGCCGATGCTATGGGCATCTACCGTGCCCAGGACAGAAGCTGGATGATCATGGACGGCCACAACTACGAAATCGTGCAGCGCGCAGATGAAGAGTGGCAACTGGCACCACGAGGTGGCCATGGACCTTTGTTGCGTCACAATGACGCCGGTGCCTGGCGGCTATGGACCGAGCAACCGGCCAGCTGGACAGACAAGCACAGGATGTTCCGCCGCCTGGGTGAGCGTTTCGCTCGGCTGGATGATGAACAGATTGACCAGGCCATGGCTATCCATGCCCTGGAGGCAGATCATCTTCGGGCGTTACATGTGTACGGTCGTGCGCCTGAGGCCGAGCTGGTCGATACCGTAGAGCGCCTGCTGATCGACCGTCGGCTGCAAGCCTTGCTGGACGATTTGAAGCTTGGGCGGGTGCCGGAGGACGCACCGTTGCTGTCGAAGGCCCGGGCGTTGCCTGGCGTCACCGAGCACGACGGGCCGGCATTGGCGGCGCAGGTCTCTGCAAGGCGTCGCCAACTGTTTCAACAGGTGTATGACGGGCAGCAGGAGCCGGACGATGCGGCGGTGGCAACGTTGCGCAGGGCATTCCCGAGCCTGCATCGCCGAGCGGCGCGCGAGCTGCTGGCTGAGCTGTCGGCCGAAGGTGCGGAGTTTCAGGCACTGGTCAGCGGCACGGTGCCGTTTCGGCTGGTCGAAAGGTCCCGGCTGAGTGTACTGCGCATACGTGTTGCGCGTGCCTGCGAGGGGCTGTTCATCGAAACGCCCCAGACCCTGGATCAGGCCAAGGTCGCGCTGACGCTGCTGGAGACTCTGGATGTCAGGGAGGCCAGGCCGCGCTGGCGGCTGTACGATGGCGATAGCCCGCAGCCATTAATGACTACCGCTGGTAACGGGCAGAACTACAGGCTTGTACATGACAACGGGCAGTTCGAACTTGAGGACGCGCTAGGCCTGGAGCTGCGCGGCCCCGGCGAGTTGTTCGAGACCCTGGTGGAGGCGTTTGTCCCTGCCGATCATGCGGCACTCGGCATCACTGAACCCTATGCCGCGAGCTTGAGAGCAGTATTGGGACGGCAAATTGCCGGGCACAGCAGGGTGCTCGCCCAGGCGTTGGGCAAAAACCCTCGACAGCCATGGATGCTGACGCCAATGCGCCTGGAGGATGGCCGGGTCGGCTACCCGCTTGGTGGGGGCCTGGGACGCTTTGTCCGGCCTGCGTCTCGACCGCGCGCGTTCGAGGCGCGCCTGCGCAAACTCTACCCCGCGTACAGTGACGAGCAGATCGAAGCCTGGCTGGCCAGGCTGCATGCTTCGGGGCGCGATACCGAGGCTGAACTCAGGGTGCTCGAACAGCAAGAGGAGCTGTTGAAGGCCCACTTGAAAGGCTGGGAGCGGCAAGGCCTGATGACCGGTGAACGAACCGAGCGCAAGCGGTTTCGCAAAGCAATCATGAATTGCTGGCGGGCGCGGGTGCCTGGTCAGGTTGTCCCTGAGAACGAAAGGGAATCTGTGGCTTGGCAGTACAGCGGCTATGAGCTGCGCTCATTGCCTGTATTGGGGCCACAGTTCATCTTCCAGCATGTTACCGAGCTTTCCCTGCGCAGCCTGCAACTGACGGAAGTGCCAGAACAATTTCTTCTTTCATTCCCCAATCTTACGTCTCTGGAACTGAACTACAACCGGTTGGAGCGTCTGCCAGGCAGCCTGGCGTTGCTCAATGATCTGCGCATTCTCGACCTGTCCGCCAACCGCATCTCGCTGGACGTGCCTCAGGCTCAAGTGCTGGCGCTCTGCCGCCGGCTACGGTACCTGAACCTTTCGGACAACCGTTTGAACATGCCCTTTTCCGTGGTAGGGATGGAACAGTTGGCCGAACTGCGTTTACGTAATACCGGGTTGGCATCGTTGCCCGAGGGCATCACGAATTGTCGGGCGCTGTACATGCTCGATGCTTCCAACAACTTCATCACTACGTTGCCCCCTGGTTTCATCGAGTCCAATTTATGGCAGCGAGGTTACGTGGCGCTGGCAGGCAATCCTGTGTTGCTGCGTCAGGCTGAACGGGCGCAGCAGAACTGGAATATTCCAGAGTACAGCACGGTCCCTGAGAAGTTTCGCTGGGCGGACCGCCTGGATGGCGAGAGCCGTGAAGACCTGAGCAACTTGTGGATGACTATCGAGCAAATGGATGGGGCGACGAGTTTCATGCAGTTGCTCAAACAGCTCACGCACTCGCAAGATTTCACTCATCCTCGATTTGGGGAAATGCTGGCTTTACGGGTTTTGGCGATGATGGCAAAGATCGAGAAGGTTCCACAGCTGGCCAATGAGCTTTTCTCCCGTGCGGTGGTTGAGAACTGCGCCGACAACGCCACGGTGGTCTTCCAGGAACTTGAAATCCGATGCCTTGAATGGGACGCCGAGCAGGCTGCCCCTTCTGGTAGCCAGGAGCGAGTTCTGGTCGCGTTGGCGCGGCGGTTGTGGAGGCAGCGGGAGGTCGAGTTCATCGCCTTGCGTGAGGCTGAGGCTGCACGTCGCGGGAACGAGTCGATCGAATGGGCACTGGCCTACTCGATCCGCTTGCGCGAGGACCTGGACCTGCCTGGTAATGCGCAGAGCATGCTACACGCGGGCATCCCGAACCTGGATGACGCTTCGGTCATGCGCGCGCGTGAGGAAATAAGGCGTAACGAGACAGCCCAATCGGTGGCAGTGTGGATGGTCCAGCAATCGTTCTGGAGAAAATATATCGAGAAACGCTACGTACGCGAACTCGAAGTGCCGCGAAGTTTTCAGAACCAGTTGGCTGAGGATGCCAATGCCGAGGACGCCGCCAGGTTGATGGCGGAAATCAGGCTATGGACCGAAAGGACCGAACTTCAACTGACCATCGAGGCTCTGCAACGTTGGGTATGACGAGGGCGCATTGGACTATGCTCAAGTTACAAGTGATAGAGGTACTTTTTCGGGCTCGCGACGAAGAGTGACCACGCTTGGTAACCGCCGGTTACTGTTCATTGAAACATGGAGGCCTCTGGGTGGTTTACGCTCGCCCGTCGGATCTTTCGCCCTGATCTGTAGTCTTCTGGTTTATCGAGAGAATAAGGAGATACGCATGCTCGTCCGGTCACTGACCCTCGCCACCTTGCTCGCGCTTGTCGCCCCTGTGTTTGCTGCCGACAGTGACGCGCCGCTGGCCAAGGAACTGGGCAAGGCCAGGCCCTTGGTCGTCATTGCACCCAGCAGCGCCGACCCAACGTTGCGTGGGTTGAACGAGGCCCTCAAGGACCCGGCCACCCAGGCCGCCTTCAAAGAGCGCAACCTGGTGGTGTACAGCGTTGCCAACATGATGGGCAAGCGTGAGGACAAGAACCTCGAGCAGCAGACCACCATGGCCTTGATCCGCGAGTTGAAGCTGGGTGCCAGCAAAGGCACCAAGGTGATCCTGGTGGGCAAGGACGGTGAGCGGCACATGCTCAAGGACGACGAAGAGGGAGGGGCCATCGACCCGCAGGTGATCCTCAAGGCGGTCGATGATCTGCCCGCCAGCGAAAAAGCCGTGTCGGCGCCGGAGCCTGTGGCAGCGGCGGCACCGGAACCCAAGGCCAAGGACAGCAAGCCGGCAAAGCCCGCCAAGCCGACCGCGCCACCCAAGCCGCTGGAAGACTGACCCTGCACGACGGCCCCGAGGCACCTTGGGGCCGTTGTGTATCCCACTGTATCTGCCCACGCCGCAGACCCATTCCCATACAAAACCGCACCCCGCGCGATACATCCACGACATACCGCAACGGCCTAATGGCTCCACATTCCAACCACAGTGGAGCGACACCATGACTCAAGTACGAAACACCCTCGGCCTGCTCGGCGCTGCCCTGATCGGCAGCATGGCATTGAGCAGCAGCGCCTTTGCCGTCGAGCCGTTGGCCCAGGGTTACCAGCTGGCTTCGGCCAAGGTGGCCGGCGAGGGCAAGTGTGGTGAAGGCAAATGTGGTGGCAGCGCCAAGGCCACCCAGGGCGAAGGCAAATGCGGAGAGGGCAAGTGCGGTGCCAGCGCCAAGGCCGGTGCCGAAGGCAAATGTGGCGAGGGCAAGTGTGGTGATGCCTCGTTCGCCAAGACCGACAGCAACCACGACGGCAAGGTCTCGCGCGATGAGTTCCTGGCGGTGGCCAAGGACCGTGCCGGCGACTTCGACAAGATCGACAGCAACCATGATGGCTTCATCTCCGAACAGGAGGCGGCGGATCACCTCAAGGCGATCTACCAGGCTAATGGCAAGGCCATGCCCGAAGGCTTGTTCAGCCACCTGACCGGCAAGTCCTGACCTTCTGCCCCATGAACCGCGCAACGCCCCTCCTGCTGGTCAGGCGGGGCGTTGTGCCTGTTGCGGAGACCTGTTCATGCACCCCACATCTTTGTCCCCTGTACCTTTACAGGCCGGGCTAGGCCTGCGCCGTGGCCTGCTGCCGGAACTGCTGGCCATGGAGGCTGGCGCCGTGGACTTTCTCGAATGCGCACCGGAAAACTGGGTTGCCGTGGGCGGTGCCTACGGCAAGGGCCTGGCGCAGTTGGCCGAGCGTTTTGCCATTACCTGCCACGGGCTGTCGTTGTCGCTGGGTGGCAGCGAGCCGCTGGACCGCCATTTCCTTGGCCAGACCCGCCAGTTTCTCGATCGCCACCAGGTGCGCCTGTACAGCGAGCACCTGAGCTACTGCAGTGATGACGGGCACCTGTATGACCTGATGCCCATTCCATTCACCGACGAAGCGGTGCGCCATGTGGCCGCGCGGATTCGCCAGGCCCAGGAATACCTGGAGCGGCGCATTGCCGTGGAAAACATCAGCTACTACGCCGCGCCGTACCAGGCGATGAGCGAACTCGACTTCATCCGCGCGGTACTCGATGAGGCCGACTGCGACCTGCTGCTGGACGTCAACAACGTCTTCGTCAATGCCTGCAATCACGGCTACGACGCCCGCGAATTCCTGGCGGGCTTGCCCCAGGCGCGGGTCTCCGGCATGCACGTGGCTGGCCATTACGATGAAGCGCCGGACCTCAAGGTAGACACCCACGGGGCTGCGGTGAAGGAAGATGTGTGGGCGCTGTACGCGGTCGCCTGTGCGCGCTTCGGTGTGCAACCCACCGTGCTCGAGCGTGATTTCAACTACCCGCCGCTTGCCGAACTGCTCGCCGAGGCGGCGCGCATCCGCACTGTGCAGCGTGCTGCGGGAGGGCATGCAAATGAATGAGACCTTGCGTGAGCAGCAGTACACCTTGGCCCGGCACCTGCGTGACCCGCAGCGCCATGCGCCGCCGCCGGGCGTGGAGGCCCGGCGCCTGAAGGTTTACCGCGAGCTGTTCTATGGTGCTATCGAAGGTTTGCTGGCCGGCAGTTTTCCGGTGATGCGCCAGGCGTTGGGCGAACCGCGCTGGCACGCCCGAGTGCGAGATTTCTATGCCAACTATCGCTGCCAGACACCGTTGTTCACCGAGATTGCCGAAGCGTTCGTCGATTACCTGCAAGGCATCGAGCTGGATGCGCCCTGGCAGCTGGAGCTGGCGCACTATGAGTGGGTCGAGGCGCAGTTGTATCTGAGCGATGCCGAGGACCCGGCCCATGACCCGGCAGGCGACCTGCTGGAAGGGGAGCCACTGTTGTCGTGTGTGGCGCGGGTGTTGGCCTATCGCTGGCCGGTGGAGCGGATCGGGGCGGATTACCAGCCAGCGGTCGCGCCAGAGGCGCCGACCTTGTTGCTGGTTTATCGCGATGCGGGGTTGAAGGTGCGCTTCGCGCGCCTGGCGCCGCTGGCGTACCGGTTGCTGGCGCTGGAACAGGGCAGTGGGCGGGCTCGGTTGCAGGCGTTGGGCGGTGCTGTGGAGGAGGGGTTGGCGTTGCTGGAGGGATTGCGCGAGCAGGGGGTTATCATCGGTACATGTTGAATCGTGGTATTGGGGCGCTTTGCGCCCCATCGCCGGCAAGCCAGCTCCCACAGGTACAGCGCATGCCCAGAATCTTGCGCAGTACCTGTGGGAGCTGGCTTGCCGTGGCGACGAACCGCGGCGATGGGCTGCAAGGCAGCCCCGGCGATATCACCTGAAGAACCGCCCTCTGAGCCAATGATCCAGGCTCAACCGCCCAGCCCCTTTCAGCAGCAGTGGCAGCAACGCCACCAGGTAGATCAGCGGCAACTTGAAGTTGCCAAAGCCCTGGTCGGTAATTGCATACCCTTGGGCCAGCTCGGCCAGGTTCGACCAGTGCGCCGGCCAATGCACCGCGGCAATCGCCACCACGGTCACCACCATCAGCCCCAACGAGGCCAGCCGGGTACCCAGCCCCAGCAACAGCAGTAACGGCAGGATCAGCTCCGCCCACATCGACAGCTGCCAGTTCAGCTCTGCAGGCAGCAGGTTGAAGGGGAACGGGAAGTTAGCTTGCAGGTCGGCGAACCAGTTGCTGCCATTGAATTTCTCCCAGCCGGATTCGAAAAATTCCCAGGCCAGGAACAGCCGCAACGGCAGGTCGGCGCTCCAGTTACCGAAACGGTCGAAGGTGGTCAGGGTGCGGGTCAAGGTGGTCATGCTGGTTTCTCTCTTCAGGAAAGGGCACGGGCGTTACGGCGTTGCTGGCGCGCCAGCTTGGCGGTGAGCTTGACGGCGATGGCGCTGAACATCAGGGCGAACGCCAGCGGGTACCAGCCGCCCATGGGGATGCGTTTGTAGAACGACAGGCAGAACACTGCGGCCAGTACCCACATGCCGGTGCTGTGCAGGGCCTGCCAGGCACGGCCACCCAACAGGCGCATCGGGGCCTTGAACGAGGTGATGGTGAGCAGCAGCAGGAACAGGTAGCCGAGGGTGCCGGGCAGGCTGGAAGTGAGCGTGCGGCCGGCCCAGAACAGCTCGGGGAATTGCTGGGCATAGCGGTAGATCAGTACGCCGTGCACGGTGTGGGAAAAGGCGAATGCCAACCCCAGATAGCGCCGTTCCTGGAGGATGCGACGGCTGCTGGTGCCAGGCAGCAAGATCACCAGCGACGAGGCCAGGAAGGCCAGCAGGAATAGCGCGAAGGAGCTGCGCGCAGTGGCACGGATCGCGCTGCGCAGGCCGTCCGGATCAGGTTGGCTGGCCAGTACCACGGCGGTCATCGCCAAGGTCAGGCCGGCGAGCGTGACGAACAGCTTCCAGCCGGAGGGAAGGGTGAGGGGTTTCATCAGGGAGGCTCCCGGGGTGTGGTTGTGTGACCGGGAGTGTGTCGGGGTGGGGTATCTGCAGTGTGTCGGTGGTGGTGGGGTTGTGTATCGGAGTGTACTGATACGCCACCTGCTTTTTGTGGGAGCGGCCTTGCGTCGCGAAAGGGCCGCAAAGCGGCCCCGGCAATTCATGCGACGAAGCTGAAAACCTGGGGCTGCTGCGCAGCCCTATCGCGACGCAAGGCCGCTCCCACAAACTGTCATTTGAGCTCGATCTGCGCGCACAGCCCGCCGCTTGCGCGGTTGCTCAGGGTCAGTCGGCCGCCCATGGCCTGGATCAGCTGATGGGCAATCGCCAACCCCAGCCCTGTACCGCCGGTGCTGCGGTTGCGTGAACCTTCCACGCGATAGAACGGCTTGAGCACTTCATCCAGTTCGCCACCGGGTATGCCTGGCCCGTTGTCGAGCACGCGGATCAACGTCCAGTCGCCCTCGCGGCACACCTCCAGTTCGGCAGCACCGGCAAACTTGAGGGCGTTGTCCACCAGGTTCACCAGCACCCGGCGCAGGGCATGCGGGCGGGTTTCCAGCAGGCTGCCGCTGCTGCCGTGGCGCTCGACCTGGGCGCCACTGTCCTGGTAGTCGAACACCAGGCTGTCGAGAAAGGCATCGAGGTTGACCCGGCACGGGGCCTCGGTGCTGGTGTCCATGCTACGGGCATAGGCCACGCCTTCGCGCACCAGGTGTTCCATTTCACCCAGGTCGCTCCACAGCTTGTCCTTTTCCACCCCTTCGTCCATCACTTCGACACGCAGCTTCATGCGCGTGATCGGTGTTTGCAGGTCGTGGGAAATGGCCGCCAGCAACTGCATGCGTTCCTTGAGGTAGGCAGCGATGCGCGCCTGCAGGGCATTGAAGGCCACGGCGGCGTAGCGCACCTCGCGCGGGCCGCTTTCATCCAGCTGCACGCCAGGCTTGTCCGGGTCGAGGTTGTCCACCGCACGGGCCAGGCGGGTCAGCGGGCCGATCGCCAGGCGTACCGCCAGCCAGGTGCACAGCAACAGCACGGCCAACTGGATCAGCAACACCACGGGCAGCCAACGTGCCACCGGGACCGGCGATGGGGTGACGTCGATGGTCAGCGGTGCGCCATCGGCCAGGGTCAGGTGTGCCTGGAAGTGCGCGTTCGGGCCGGGGATTTCCTGGAAGGAAAGGCGATAGTCGGCGCCAATGGCCTTGACGATAGAGTCGGCGGCCATGGGCGGGTCGCTGGTCGGCATGGCTTCGCCCGCCAGGCCCTGGTCCAGCCGGTAGCGGTAGGTACGCCGCTCCAGGCGCGGCAGCCAGGCGGCGCGCTCGGCCGCGGGCAGGCGGTCGAGGATGGCCACCGAGGTGGCCACGTCCTGCTCCAGGGTGCTGAGCATCATCGAGCGGCTGCTGATGTAGCGCTCGTACGCTTGCAGGCCGAACGACAGGCCGTAGGCCAGCACCAGGCCGGTGAAGAAGATCAGTGCCAGGCGCGAGGCCAGGGTACGTGGCCACTTCATGATGGCGACTCGAGCAGTTGCACCGGCAGCGAGAACACGTAGCCCTCGCTGCGCACGGTCTTGATGCAGCTGGGTTCGCGGGCGTCGTCACCCAGGCGCTGGCGCAGGCGGCTGACCAGCAGGTCGATGGAGCGGTCGAAGATGTCGGCTTCGCGGCCCTGGGTCAGGTTGAGCAACTGCTCACGGCTGAGCACCCGCTGCGGGTGGTCGAGAAACACCCGCAGCAGGCGGTATTCGGCACCGCTCAGGGCTACCAGGGTGCCTTCGCTGTCGAGCAGGTGGCGCGCGGTGGTGTCCAGCCGCCACTGGCCGAAGCCGAGCAGGCGGCTGCTTTCGCTGATGGTCAGGTTGGGCGGCAGCATGCGCGTGCGGCGCAGCACGGCGTTGATACGGGCCAGCAGTTCGCGGGCCGAGAACGGCTTGGTCAGGTAATCGTCGGCGCCCATTTCCAGGCCGATGATGCGGTCGGTTTCGTCGTTGCGGGCGGTCAGCATCAGCACCGGGGTGTTGCGGTGCTTGCCGGCGCGCAGCTCGCGGCACAACAGCAGGCCGTCGTCGCCGGGCATCATGATGTCCAGGACGATCAGGTCGACGCTGTTGGCTTCTAGAAAGGCGCGCATCTGCCGGCCGTCGGCGACGATGCTGGTGCGCAGGCCGTTCTTCTTCAGGTAGTTGCCGACCAGTTCGCGGATTTCGCGGTCGTCGTCGACGATCAGGATGTGATCGACGTGTTCCATGCGCTGCGTTCCTGTGCAAGAGGGGATGGGCGCAGTGTACCGAGCGCATTCGCGCTTGCCTGCGGGGGTTTGTATTGCAGTGTATCTGGCATGTGTACAGACACAGGAGGAAGCACATCACAGCTTCGGGCGACACATACGGGATACCTGGCCGGCGTGAAATGGCTCTCGACCGGGGAGCACAACTCCCCACCCTCAAGCGTTACACAGGAGAGATGCCATGAACTTCATTACCTTCGCCCGTGCCAGCCTGTTCGCCGTGCTCAGCTTTGGCGCCATTGCCGCCCAGGCCTCCACGATGCCGATGGACGATACCGGGGTCATGCAGTACCGCTACGGTGACCACCTGGATGTGAAGAAAGTGCTGTCGATACAGGATGACCAGAGCGACGCCTGCGGCCTGGTGAACACCCGCATGGACTACCTCGACTCCAAGGGCCAGCAGCAGAGCGTGCAGTACCGCACCTACGCCACCGGCGGTTGCCATGAGAATTGATCGCCGCTTGTTGTTGAAGGTTGGCGGCATTGCCCTGGCGCTGGCCGGCCTGGGCCTGGCCGGGCACCTGATGGCCCGCGACAGCTACGGTGCCATGCCGTCGCTGTCCGGCGCCAGCCAGTGGCTGAACTCGGCGCCGCTGGATGGCCCCGGGCTCAAGGGCAAGGTGGTGCTGGTGGACTTCTGGACCTGGGACTGCATCAACTGCCGGCGCAGCCTGCCGCACGTGAACGAATGGGCGCGGCGCTATGCCGACCAGGGCCTGGTGGTGGTCGGCGTGCACACCCCGGAGTACGACTACGAGCACGATGTAGGCACCTTGCGTGACAAGGTAGCCAGCCTGGGGATCGCTTACCCGGTGGCGGTGGATAACGACTACAAGGTGTGGAACGCCTGGGGCAACCAGTTCTGGCCGGCGCATTACTTTGTCGACCGCAAGGGGCAGGTGCGCCATGTGCACTTTGGCGAGGGGGATTATGGTGGGCAGGAGCAGGTGATACAGGCGTTGCTGGATGAGAAAGGGTGAGTTGTCTGTGCCGGCCTCTTCGCGGGCTTGCCCGCTCCCACAGGGATTTGCGTAATCAGTGAAATTTGCGCAGCACCTGTGGGAGCGGGCAAGCCCGCGAAGAAGCCGACACTTGTCTGTCAGGTGAAACTGGCAAAGTGCGCCTGCATCCGCGCCGCATCCGCCTGGCGCCCGCTGAACAGCTCGAACGCCTTCACCGCCTGGAACACGGCCATGTTGCTGCCATCCAGGGTGCGGCAGCCTAGCGCCCGGGCGGCGCGCAGCAGTTCGGTCTCCAGCGGGAAGTAGATGATCTCCGCCACCCACAGGCGCGCATGCAGCAACTCCACCGGCAGCGGTGTGCCCGGCAGCTTGGCCATGCCCACCGGTGTGGTGTTGACCAGCCCGTCCGCCTCGGCCAGGGCCGTGGCCAGGTCGTTGCCGACCACGGCGCGCCCGGCACCGAAGTGGGCATTCAGGTTGTCCACCAGTGCCTGTGCACGGGCCGCGTCCACTTCGAACAGCACCAGCCGCTCGACCCCTTCACCCAGCAGGGCATGGGCCACGGCCGAACCGGCACCACCGGCACCCATCTGCACCACCTGGCGCCGTGCCACATCAGGCAGGCCACGGCGCAAGCCTTCGGCAAAGCCCAGGCAGTCGGTGTTGTGGCCGACCCGCTTGCCGTCCTTGAGCACCACGGTGTTCACCGCGCCGATGCCGCGGGCTTCGTCCGACAGTTCGTCGAGCAGTGGCAGGATCGCCTGCTTGAACGGATAGGTGATGTTGAGCCCGGTGAAACCGGTGTGCTGGGCGGCGTCGAGCAGGCCGGGCAGGGCGCTGTCGTCCAGTTGCAGCTGGTCGGCATCGATCAGCCGATACAGGTAGCGCAGCGCCTGGGCATCACCTTCGTGTTCGTGCAGGGCAGGGGTGCGCGACAGCTGGATGCCGCGGCCGATCAGGCCGGCGAGGATGGCTTGCTGGCTCATGCGTTGTGCTCCTGCAACATTTCGGCGAAGTGGCTGATGGCCATGCGGTAGCCATGGCTGCCCAGGCCGCAGATGACCCCGACGGCGATGGATGATACGAACGACAGGTGACGGAACGGTTCGCGCTTGTGCACGTTGGACAGGTGCACCTCTATTACCGGCACTTCGCTGGCCACCAGGGCATCGCGGATGGCCACCGAGGTATGGGTCCAGGCACCGGGGTTGATCACGATGCCGGCGCAGCGGCCACGGGCGGCATGGATCCAGTCGATCAGTTCGCCTTCGTGGTTGGTTTGGCGGAATTCGATTTCCAGGCCGTGGGCATGGGCGGTATCGGCACAGCCCTGGGCCAGGTCGGCGAGGGTTTCGTGGCCATATTGGGCAGGCTCGCGGGTGCCCAGCATGTTCAGGTTGGGGCCGTTGAGCACGAGAATGAGGGGCTTCATGACGGGCATCGCTTTGTTGTTGTTGGATGCGTCTAGTTTTGTACCGACTGGTTAGTTTAGTCAATTGGACTAAACTGCTGTACCGGGAAAGTGGGCGATTATCGAACTTGATATCGCCTGTACCGGCCCTATCGCCGGCAAGCCAGCTCCCACAGGAACTCCATAGGGCTCCAGCTTTGTCGCCTGCAGCTTGATTACAAAATTGTAATTTTCCCGCCACCGCCCCGATAAGCGCGGCTTTCTACAGTCCCTCGCCAAAGCTCGCCGACGAGGATCTGTTTCGTGCCCATCCCCCGCAAGACCGCCTTGCTCTGCCTGTTGCTGGCTGTTGCCGCCAGCGCCCAGGCCAGCCAGAGCCTGAGCCTGCCCCAGGCGCTTGACGCCGCCTTTGCCCAGAACCCGGAGCTGGCCGCGGCCGGCCGGGAAATCGGCATTGCCGATGGCGAGCGGCGCCAGGCCGGGCTGATCCCCAACCCGGAGCTGTCCTGGGAGGTCGAGGACACCCGCCGTGACACCAGCACCACCACTGTCACCCTCAGCCAACCGCTGGAGCTGGGCGGCAAGCGCGGTGCACGCATCGCCGTGGCCGGTGCCGGCCAGACCATTGCCCAGCTGGACCTGGAGCGCCAGCGCAACGGCTTGCGCGCCGATGTGGTGCAGGCGTTCCACGCGGCCCTGCGCGCGCAGACCGCGCTGGAGCTGGCGCAGCAATCGCAGGCGTTGACCGAGCGTGGGCTGCGAGTGGTGCAGGGGCGGGTGACCGCTGGCCAGTCATCGCCAGTGGAGGCCACCCGGGCCCAGGTGCAGTTGGCCCAGGCCCAGGCCGAAGTGCGCCGTGCGCAAACCCAGCGCAGTGTGGCTTACCAGGCCCTGGCACGGTTGACCGGCAGCCCGCTGGCAAGCTTCGACCAGTTGCAGGCCGCCAACCTGTCCCCCGGTGATGCGCCCAGCGCCGACGCTCTGCTCGACCAGGTCGAGCAAACGGCTGAATGGCGCCTGGCCGCCGCCCAGGTCGAGCGCGGCGAAGCGTCCCTGGGTTCGGAAAAGGCCCTGCGCATTCCCAACCTCACCGTCAGCCTTGGCAGCCAGTACAGCCGCGAAGACCGCGAGCGGGTCAATGTGGTGGGCCTGTCGATGCCCTTGCCGCTGTTCGACCGCAACCAGGGCAACGTGCTGGCCGCGGCCCGCCGTGCCGACCAGGCGCGTGACCTGCGCAACGCCGTGGAGCTGCGCCTGCGCAGTGAAACCCGCAGCGCCGTCAGCCAGTGGGCCACGGCCATGCAGGAAGTGCAGGCCTATGACCGCACCATCCTGCCCTCTGCCCAGCAGGCCGTGGACACCGCCACACGCGGTTTCGAAATGGGCAAGTTCGCCTTTCTCGATGTGCTCGACGCCCAGCGCACGCTGATCGAGGCGCGCGGGCTGTACCTCGAGGCGCTGGCCTCGGCGACCGACGCGCGGGCGCAGGTCGAGCGGATCTATGGCGACCTCGATGGGCTGAGCAACAAATTGAACAGCAGGAGCAACAATGACTAATCCACGCAAGATAGCCCTTCTGGCTGCCGCCATTGCCGCGCTTGGCCTGGGTGGCCTGGCCTGGACCGGCAACCTCGGCAACGCGTCAGGCACTGAAGCCCGGCACGACGACCACGGCGAAGACAGCCACGGCCACGGCGAGGAACAGGCCGGCGAAGGCCACGAAGAAGAGGAGGGCAAGCTGCACCTGTCCATCGCCCAGATCGAAGCTGCCGGTGTGCAACTGGTTGATGCCGGCCCTCGTGAACTGGGCACCGCCATCAGCTTCCCGGGTGAAATCCGCTTCGACGAGGACCGTACCGCCCACGTCGTGCCACGCGTGCCCGGTGTGGTCGAGTCGGTGCAAGCCGAGCTGGGCCAGGCGGTCAAGCGTGGTCAGGTGCTGGCGGTAATCGCCAGCCAGCAGATTTCCGACCTGCGCAGCGAACAACAGGCTGCCCAGCGCCGCCTGGAACTGGCGCGCCTGACCTTCCAGCGCGAACAGCAGCTGTGGCAGGAACGCATCAGTGCCGAGCAGGATTACCTGCAGGCCCGTCAGGCGTTGCAGGAAGCCGAGATTGCCTTGGCCAACGCCCGGCAGAAAGTCGCCGCCGTGGGCCCGGCCGGCGCCGGCAACCGCTATGAACTGCGCGCGCCGTTCGATGCAGTGGTGGTGGAAAAGCACCTGACCGTGGGCGAGGTGGTCGATGAGACCAGCAATGCCTTCACCCTGTCTGACCTGAGCCGGGTCTGGGCCACCTTCGCCGTCGCCCCGCGCGACCTGGACAAGGTGACCACCGGCCGCAATGTCACGGTCAGCGCGCCGGACCTGGGCGCCCAGGTCGAGGGCAAGGTCAATTATGTCGGCAGCCTGCTCGGCGAGCAGAACCGTGCCGCCACTGTCCGCGCCACGCTTGCCAACCCCAACGGTGCCTGGCGCCCCGGGCTGTTCGTCAATGTCGCGGTCAGCGTCGAACGCTTCAACGCCGCCGTGGTGGTACCGCAAAGCGCCCTGCAAACCTGGGAGGAGCAGACCGTGGTGTTTGCCCGTACCGAGGAAGGCTTCGAGGCCCGCCCGGTGAAGACCGGCCGCCGCGACGCCGGCCAGGTGGAAATCACCACCGGCCTTGCCGCCGGAACCCAGGTGGCCGCTGCCGGCAGCTTTGTCCTCAAGTCCGAACTGGGCAAAGGCTCGGCCGAGCACAGCCATTGATCACGGGGACGCTTGCATGTTCGAACGCCTGATCCAATTCGCCATCGAGCAGCGCCTGGTGGTGATGCTGGCCGTGGTCCTGATGGCCGCGGTGGGTATCCACAGCTACCAGAAACTGCCGATCGACGCTGTACCGGACATCACCAACGTCCAGGTGCAGATCAATACCGCCGCCCCCGGCTATTCGCCGCTGGAGACCGAGCAGCGCATCACCTTCGCCATCGAGACCGCCATGGCCGGCCTGCCCGGGCTCAAGCAGACCCGCTCGCTGTCGCGTTCGGGCCTGTCGCAGGTCACGGTCATTTTCGACGACGGCACCGACCTGTTCTTCGCCCGCCAACTGGTCAACGAGCGCCTGCAAGTGGCGCGTGAGCAGTTGCCCGACGGCATCGAAGCGGGCATGGGGCCGATTTCCACCGGGCTGGGTGAAATCTTCCTGTGGACGGTGGAAGCCGAGCAGGGCGCGCTGAAGGAAGACGGCACGCCCTACACCCCGACCGACTTGCGGGTGATCCAGGACTGGATCATCAAGCCGCAGTTGCGCAACGTGCCCGGGGTGGCCGAGGTCAACAGCATCGGCGGCCATGCCAGGCAGTACCTGATTGCGCCGGAGCCCAAGCGCCTGGCGGCCTACAAACTCACCCTCAACGACCTGATCGCGGCGCTGGAGCGCAACAACGCCAACGTCGGCGCCGGTTACATCGAACGCAATGGCGAGCAGTTGCTGATTCGCGCGCCAGGCCAGGTGGCGTCGGCCGAGGACATCGCCAACATCGTCATCTCCAGTGTCGATGGCACGCCAATCCGCGTCAGCCATGTTGCCCAGGTCGGCCTGGGCGAAGAGCTGCGCTCGGGCGCGGCCACCGAAAACGGCCGGGAAGTGGTGCTGGGCACGGTCTTCATGCTGATTGGCGAGAACAGCCGCACGGTGTCCCAGGCGGTTGCCGCCAAGCTGGTCGAGATCAACCGCAACCTGCCCAAGGGCGTGGTCGCGGTGACGGTGTACGACCGCACCAACCTGGTGGAGAAGGCCATCGCCACGGTGAAGAAGAACCTGGTCGAAGGTGCCATCCTGGTCATCGCCGTGTTGTTCCTGTTCCTGGGCAACATCCGCGCTGCGCTGATCACCGCCATGGTCATTCCCTTGTCGATGCTGTTCACCTTCACCGGCATGTTCAGCAACAAGGTCAGCGCCAACCTGATGAGCCTGGGCGCACTGGACTTCGGCATCATCGTCGACGGCGCGGTGGTGATCGTGGAGAACGCCATCCGCCGCCTGGCCCACGCCCAGCAACGCCATGGCCGCATGCTGACCCGCACCGAGCGCTTCCATGAAGTGTTCGCTGCCGCCCGTGAGGCGCGTCGGCCGCTGATCTATGGCCAGCTGATCATCATGGTGGTGTACCTGCCGATCTTTGCCTTGACCGGGGTGGAGGGCAAGATGTTCCACCCTATGGCCTTTACCGTGGTCATCGCCCTGCTTGGTGCCATGATCCTCTCGGTTACCTTCGTGCCGGCGGCCATTGCCCTGTTCGTCACCGGCAAGGTCAAGGAAGAGGAAGGCCTGGTAATGCGCACGGCGCGTCAGCGCTATGCCCCGGTGCTGGCCTGGGTGCTGGGCCGGCGCAAGCTGGCGTTCGCTGGCGCCGCTACCCTGGTGTTGCTGTCCGGAGTTATGGCCAGCCGCATGGGCAGCGAGTTCATCCCCAGCCTCAGCGAAGGCGACTTTGCCCTGCAGGCTTTGCGCGTGCCAGGCACCAGCCTGTCGCAGTCGGTCGACATGCAGCAGCGCCTGGAACAGGCGATCATCGCCCAGGTGCCGGAAGTGGAGCGGGTGTTTGCCCGCACCGGCACCGCCGAGATCGCCTCCGACCCGATGCCGCCGAACATTTCCGACGCCTATGTGATGCTGCGTCCGCGTGAGCAATGGGGCGACCCGGGCAAGCCGCGTGATGAGCTGATCGCCGAGGTACAACGCGCCGCCGCCAGCGTGCCGGGCAGCAACCACGAGCTGTCGCAGCCGATCCAGCTGCGCTTCAACGAGCTGATTTCCGGGGTGCGCAGCGATGTGGCGGTGAAGCTGTTCGGTGATGACATGGACGTGCTCAACCGCACAGCCGCGCAGATCGCCAGCAGCCTGCAAGGCGTGCCGGGCGCGTCCGAGGTAAAGGTCGAGCAGACTACCGGCCTGCCGGTGCTGACCATCGATATCGACCGCGACAAGGCGGCCCGCCATGGCCTCAACGTGGGTGATGTGCAGGACGCCATTGCCATTGCCGTGGGTGGCCGCACGGCCGGCACGTTGTACGAAGGTGACCGCCGTTTCGACATGGTGGTGCGCCTGTCGGAAACCCTGCGCACCGATGTCGACGGGCTGGCCAGCCTGCTGATTCCGGTGCCGGCCAGTGCTGCTACGGGTGCCGGGCAAATAGGCTTCATCCCGCTGTCGCAGGTCGCCACGCTGAACCTGCAGCTGGGGCCGAACCAGGTCAGCCGCGAGGATGGCAAGCGGGTGGTGGTGGTCAGTGCCAACGTGCGCGGGCGCGACCTGGGTTCGTTCGTCGAGGAGGCCGAGCAGACGCTGATCGAGCAGGTACAGATACCGCCGGGTTACTGGACCCGCTGGGGTGGCCAGTTCGAGCAACTGCAGTCGGCGGCCGAGCGCCTGCAGGTGGTGGTGCCGGTGGCCTTGCTGCTGGTCATGGCGCTGTTGCTGATGATGTTCAACAACCTCAGGGATGGCCTGCTGGTGTTCACCGGCATCCCGTTCGCCCTTACCGGCGGGGTGCTGGCGCTGTGGTTGCGAGACATTCCGTTGTCCATTTCCGCAGGCGTGGGGTTCATTGCCTTGTCGGGGGTGGCGGTGCTCAACGGGCTGGTGATGATCGCCTTTATCCGTGGCCTGCGGGAGGAAGGGCGCACACTGCGGGCAGCGGTCGAGGAGGGCGCGCTGACGCGCTTGCGGCCGGTGCTGATGACGGCACTGGTGGCGTCGCTGGGGTTCATCCCGATGGCCTTGGCGACCGGGACCGGGGCCGAGGTGCAAAGGCCGCTGGCGACCGTGGTGATTGGCGGGATTCTGTCGTCCACCGCACTGACCTTGCTGGTGTTGCCGGCGTTGTATCAGTGGGCGTATCGGCGGGAAGAGGTGCAGGAGGGTTGAGAATCCTGGGGCTGCTTTGCAGCCCATCGCCGGCAAGCCAGCTCCCACAGGGGCGATGCGGTCGAGGTGGGAGCTGGCTTGCCGGCGATGGGCCGCACAGCGGCCCCAAAATCCTAAACGGTACGACGAGCCCCAGCCCTTGCACCGTCGCCCCCAGCCTCATCATGCAACGAAATCCGCGAAGTCTCCGGCAACGCCAACCCACCCACCAACGCCACCAGTGCAATCACCACCAGGTAGAACGCCGGTGCCAGGCTGCTGCCGGTCTGCCCGATCAGCCAGGTCGCCACCAGCGGTGCGGTGCCGCCAAACAGCGTATAGGCCACGTTGTAGGTAATTGCCGAAGCGGTATAGCGGGTGCGGGTAGGGAAGCTTTCCGACAGCAATGCCGCCGTGACCACGCCACTGCACAACGCCCCCACCGCCAGCAGGATCACCCCCAGCAGCGCACCGGACATCGAGCCGGAACTGGCCAGCCAGTACGCCGGGAACACGCACAGCATCACCCACAGGCAGGTAAAGCCGATGGTCTTGCGCCGCCCGACGCGGTCCGAGAACGCCCCGGCCAGCGGGCAGCCGACCGCGGCGAACAGCAGGGCCACGGTGGTTACCAGCAGCGATTGCGCGCGGGTCAGGTTGCCGACCAGTTGCAGGTAGGTGGCGAAGTAGGTGGTGAACATGTAGAACGACAGCGCGGTCAGCGAGATGAAGGCCCCCAGGTTGCGGATCGCCCGGCCATGGTTGCGCAGGGTTTCCTTGAGCGGCGAATGTTCATGCTCCTTGCCCTGGGCGATGGCTTCGCGGAACGCCGGGGTTTCTTCCATGCGCCAGCGCAGGTACAGGCCGACCAGCCCCAGCGGCGCGGCGATCAAGAACGGGATGCGCCAGCCCCAGGCATTCATCGCCTCGGCCGACAGGCTGGCTTCCAGTCCATAGGCAATCACTGCCGCGCAGGCAAAGGCGGAAAAGGTCGACACGGGCACGAAGCTGCCATAGAAGGCGCGCTTGTCGTTGGGCGCATGTTCCATCAGGTAGGCGCAGGCCCCGGCATACTCGCCACCGGCAGAAAAGCCCTGCAGGCAGCGCGCCAGGGTCAGCAGCGCGGGGGCTGCCAAGCCGATGCTGGCGTAGGTCGGCAGCAGGCCGATGAGGGTCGTGGAGCCGGCCATCAGCAGGATGGTCAGCGACAGGATGCGCTTGCGCCCCAGGCGGTCACCCAGCGCGCCGAACACGATGCCGCCCAGCGGGCGCAGGGCGAACGCTACGGCGAATACCGCAAAGGTCTTGAGCAAGGCCACGCTGGCGTCTTCACTGGCGAAGAACTGGCTGGCGATCAGGGTAGCGAGAAAGCCGTAGACGGCGAAGTCGAACCATTCGACGAAATTGCCGATGGCCGAGGCGGCGATCACCCGGCGCAGGGTGGCGGGGGATACCTCGTGAGGTACGGGCATGCGAGTGCTCTCCGGTTCCATTGGCAGGCATGATGAAAGTGGCGCGGTCGGGCCGCGCCATCATTGTTGTGCTTGCCAGTAGATAGCCGGGCGCTGGAACGCGCTTTGTCGAGGGCGACCTCGGGATACCTGATTCAACCGAACATGGTGGGCTGCCTCTGATGGCCCTATCGCCGGCAAGCCAGCTCCCACAGAATTTGCACCGCACTCAAGGCTTGTGCAGTACCTGTGGGAGCTGGCTTGCCGGCGATAGGGCCATGGGCTCAGAAGCGCATATCCAGCGCCAGCTCGAAGGTACGCGGCGGCCCCATGTAGTACTGGCTGTTGTAGGCCTGCTTGGCATACACCTCGTCGGTCAGGTTGCGTACCCGCCCAGTGAGCGTGGTGTGTTCATCCAGCCGGTAGCGGGCGAACGCGCCGAACAGGGTGTACGCCGGGGCCTTGAGGCTGTTGGCGTTGTCGGCATACACCGAGCCCACGTAGCGCCCGTCTGCCCCCACCGACCACGCCGGGGTCAGGCTGTAGGTCAGCCACAGGTTGGCGACGTTGGCCGGTACGTTCACCGGTGCGTTGCCCTTGCGCGATACCGACACGCCGTTGACCGCCTCGTTGAACTCGTCGTACTGCGCATCGACATAGGCATAGTTGGCCTCGGCCAGCAGCTCCGGCGTCACCTGCAGGCGCCCGGACAACTCGACACCGCGTGAGGTCTGCTGCCCGGCCTGGACCGTGAGGTTGGCGTCGTTGGAGTCGCGCACGGCAAAGTCCTTGCGCACGATCTGGTACAGCGCCAGCGTGGCCGCGCCGCGTCCGTCGAGAAAGTCGAACTTGCTGCCCACTTCCCACTGCTCGCCCTTGGACAGGTCGAACAGCCCGACGTTGGAATAGGTCGCTGCCGCCAGCGAGCCGGCCGGCAAGTCGGCAGAGGTACTGTACTGCGCATAGACGCTGGCGGACGGGGTCAGCGCGTAGGTCAGGCCGATACGCCCGGAAAGCGGTTCCCAGCGCCGTTCGAAGAACGCCGGCGAGGTTGGCGTTACCGCGCCGTAGTTGGTCACCTGCATGTCAAGGTAGTCGTAGCGCAGGGCGGTCAGCAGGGCCAGGCGTTCGGTGAGTTGCAGGCGGTTTTCGGCAAACACCGCGCGGTTGGTCACCTCGTGGCGGCGTTGCTTGGTCAGGCCGGCATTCACCCCGGGGATGTCGTCGAAGCTGCCGGGGTCGAAGTGCTCGGCATCGACCACATCGCTCCAGCTGCTCGAGGTGGGGTAAAGGGTCTGGCGCATGCGCGAGTAATCCAGCCCCAGCGACCACTGGCTGGCCAGGCCGAACAGCTGGTTGTCGTGGCGCAGTTCGATGCGGTCGCCCAGCAGGTTCTGGTCGTGGCGCTGCAGGTAAGGGCTGCTGCGTCGTACCTTGCCATCGCTGGTGTAGCTGTAGCGTTCGAGGTTGCGGTAATCGCGCTGGGCGTTGTAGTGGTACAGCGTGTTCTGCACGCTGGTGCTGTCGCTGAGCTGGTAGTCGAGGATCGAGCGTAGCCAGCGTACCCGCTGCTCGTAGCGCCCGTCACCGACGTTGTAGTTTTCGAAGCGGCGGCTGTTGTCGATCTTCATCGTGCTGCGCCCGGGCAGGATCGGCGAGCCCCAGTAAGGGCTGTCTTCGCGGTCTTCCTGGTACTCCAGGGCCAGGGTGTGGGTGAGGTTGGGCGTGAGGTCGCTCAGCAACGAGAAGGCCAGGCTGTCGGTGTGCCGTTCGTTGCGGTCGATGTAGCCGTTGCCCTGCCCGCGGCTGAAGTCCAGGCGCATGAAGTGGCGGGCATCGGCGGGGTTGCTGGCCAGTGCCTGGTTGATGCCGAACGCCACTTCACTGTCGTCGAAGCTGCCATGGCGGATACGGCCGTCGATGGTCTGCTGATCGCGGCTGGCCAGCTTGGTGATGTAGTTGATCGAGCCGCCCACCGCGCCCGCACCATGCAGGAACGACGATGGCCCGCCGATCAGTTCGACGCGGTCGAGCACCCAGGCATCCACTGGCCGGGTGGCGCTGCTGTAGCCCAGGTTGATGCCGTTGTACAACTGGGTAACCTGGTTCTGGGTGAAGCCGCGGTAGGCGACGAAGCCGCCAAAGCCGGGGTTGGCCGAGGCATTGACGCCGGTCATGGCGTTGATCACATCCTGGCTGTCCTTGGCGCCGCGCTCTTCGATCAGGCGGCGGTCCGAGACACTGACCGAGGCCGGCGTTTCCCGCGCGGTGAGCCCCAGGCGCGAGCCGGTGCGGATCGGCTCGTCCAGTTGCACGCCGCTGGCGGCGTCGCGTTCACCGTCGATGGTGGTGGCGCTCAGTTCCACCGGGGCAGCATCCGCCCAGGCAAGGTTGCAGGTGCCCATGAGGAGCACCAGGGAGGTTTTGCGAAGCATGTTGGTGTGTCTTCCACGCAAAGGTCATGGCTGACCGCGAGCGCGCAGTCAGGCGCGCCCGGCTGAGGTCAGGCGAAATGAAGTACGGCTGCGGGAAAAGCAACGGGGGAGGCGCGGGGGTTGAGGGCGGGGCGTTGATAGCGCGGCGGCGGTTGCGCCCAGCTGCGCACCACAATGGGCGAGGTGGCCACGGCTTGCGCCGGGGTGAACGACCAGCCGCTGCTGCTGAGCGGCACGGCCAGGCCGAACGAGGAGCACACCGGGCAGTCGAGCTGGGCCATGTGCTGGTCGCCGCCGGCGCCATCCAGGTCGATGGCAACGCCGTGTTCGCTGTTGATCGAGCAGAAACCGCCTTCCAGGCCGGCCAGGCGCAGGCCACCCATCTGGCCATGGTGCAGGCCGCACAGAACCAGGCTGAACAGGACGCTGGCGTAGAGCGTCCAGGCGGTCAGCGTGCGGGTATGCCGGGTGGTTTTCATGGCGGCGAATCTACCATCCGGATGAACGGTCGGGTAGTGCTTCGGGCTTGATATTTTGGGGCTGCCTTGTAGCCCATCGCGACAAAAGGCCGTACACAGCTTTCAAAGGCGGCGCGGTCTTTGTAGGAGCGGCCTTGCGTCGCGAAAGGGGCGCAAAGCGCCCCCAGGGTTCTGTCAGGCCGCACGCTCCAGTACATCCAGCAAATCAACAAACTCCAGCGCCAGTTTATGCCGCGGCGCCAGGTGCACCAGCGGCACCGAGGCCTGGTGCGATTCACGCATCTTGATCGAACTGCTCAGGTACACCGGCAGCACCGGCATGCCTTCACCGCGCAATTGCTCGACCAGGGTCTGGTGCAGCGCGGTGCGCCCGGCGAACTGGTTGACCACCACACCTTCCACCTGCAACGCCGGGTTGTGGTCCTGGCGCAGTTCTTCGACCTCGGCCATGACGCAGTGCAGGGCCTGGCGCGAAAAGCTGTCGCAGTCGAACGGGATCAACAGCCGCTCGGCCGCCACCAGCGCGCTGAAGGTATAGAAGTTGAGCGCCGGCGGGGTGTCGATGTAGATCCGCTCGTAGTCCTCGCCCAGTTCCACCAGCAGCTTGCGCAGCTTGTTGATCTTGAACTTGCTCTCCAGCTTGCCTTGCAGGTCGCTGAGGTCGGGGCTGGCGGTCACCAGGTGCAGGTTTCTGTAGCGGGTTTCGGTGATCGCCACCCGGTGCTTCTTGCCGGCAGCGGTGACTGGCGACAAGGTCTGGCGGAAGAAATCGGCGATGCCGGAAGGAATGGCGTCATTGACCAGGCCGGTCAGGTAGTAGGTGGCATTGGCCTGCGGGTCGAGGTCGACCAGCAAGGTCCGGTAGCCTTCGGCGGCGCTGGCGGCGGCAAGGTTACAGGCGATGCTGGACTTTCCGACGCCACCTTTCTGATTGAAAACCACACGACGCATTAGACGCTCATCCATGAAGTGAAAATGTCAGGTTGGGGTCAATCCTATGACTGGAACAAGACAGTTTTATGACAAGGAATGTTACAGCCTGCGCATTCATTATTGTTTGTACCGGCCCTTTCGCGGGCATGCCCGCTCCCACAGGTCATGCGCCACCCTCAAGGGCAGCAGAGTTCCTGTGGGAGCGGGCGTGCCCGCGAAAGGGCCGGTACAGGCGAAGCAAGACGCTCAGGCAACAACCACCCGATTGCGCCCCTCCTGCTTGGCCCGGTAAAGCGCCCGGTCAGCCTCGCTCAACGCATCCCCCGGTTCGCTCTCGGTCTCGCCATCCCAATGCGCCACCCCCAGCGACACGGTCACCGCCCCCACCGGCTCCACTGGCGTATCCTGCACCGTTACCCGCAGCCGCTCGGCCACCACTGCCGCAACGTCCAGGCCGGCCCCCGGCAGCAGCATCAGGAACTCCTCGCCGCCGGTGCGGCACAGCAGGTCACCCTCGCGGCAGCAGCGGCGCATCAGCTCCGCCAGCCGGCGCAGCACCTGGTCGCCCACCTCGTGCCCGTGGCAGTCGTTTACCCGCTTGAAATGGTCGACATCCAGCACGATGGCCGCAAATGCCCGGCCCTCGGCTTCCAGCAACGACAGGTTGAACTCCAGGCTGCGGCGGTTGCCCAGGCCGGTCAGCGGGTCGGTCTGGGCGTCGCGGTTGAGCCGGCCGATGCGTTCATGCAGCAGGTTCAGCCCGAACAGCAGCGCGCGCTTCAGCTCGGCCGCCTCGAAGTACCAGGCCGGTACCCGATGCAGGCGCTCGGCAGTGCCGGCCCGGTCCATCGAGCGGGCGCCGGCGGCCAGCTGCCACAGCGGCCGGGCGATGGTCATGGCCAGCCACCACAGCAGCATGCTGCCCACCAGCGCCAACGGTGCGGAGGTGCCGACCACGTTGAGGATCAGGTGGCTAAGCGGCGTCACTGTCTGGGTCAGCGGCTGCTGCGCCACCACGCCCCAACCGGCGCTGGGCACGGTGGCGTATCCGGCGAGCATTTCCACGCCGAGGCTGTTGGTCAATTGCCGGGTACCATTGCCCAGGCTCGCCAGCTGATCGATCAATTCATTGCCTTCAACCACCGTCCCCACGCGCTGGCTGTCGGGGTGATACAGCAGACGGCGGTTGCGGTCGACCACGTACAGGTAGGAACCATCCTTGTAGAAATGCTCGCCCAGCAGGCTGTTGAGGATGTTGCGTTCACGCAGGTACAGGCTGCCGCCGACATACCCCAGGTAGCGGCCATTGCTGTCGAAAATGGGTTGCGACAGCGCCACCACCAGGTTGTTGGCCGCCGATATGTAGGGCGTCGACACCAGTGGGCGGCGCGCCTGCAGCGCCTCCTGGGCACCGGGCGAATGCATGTGGCTGCCGACCAGGTGCCGCAAGGGGGCGGGGGAAATCGCCAGCAGCACCCCGTTGGCATCGATCACGAACGTGGAATTGAACGCCATGCTCTGGCTCAGGACACGCTCGGTCTCCGCCTGCAGGGCGACGGCGTCACCCAGCTGCCGGCCTTGCACGCCAGCGCTGAACGCCAGCTGCTGCAAGGCGTTGTCGATAAAGGTCTCGGTGATGCTGGCCAGCTTCATCGCATACACCCGGTTGGCTTCCAGGGCATGGTCGATCAGCAGTTGGCGTTGCACCCGGTAGCTGGCGAAATAGCTGGCGCACAGCATGACCACGGCGGTAAGGGCGCAAAGCACCAGAATGAGTGTGCGTAGATCCAGGCGCAGTCCGTGCTTGGCGTGTGGCAATCCTGACCTCGGGTGATCGAAAAACAGCTACGAAATGGGAACAACCTTACGCCTTATGAGCGCAGTGGGGAACTGCGTTCAGGAGCCTGCGTTTTCCAGCGCGTCCAGCTCGTCTTCAACCTGTTGCATGCGCTGGTGCGCCAGGGCCTGCACCTTCGCGTCACGGGCCGATTCGCGCATCAGGGCGGTGAGCTTCTCGCTCAGGCGCTTGCCGGCCTCGGTGTCTTCCAGGGCACGGGCCTTGGCCGGGTCCTGGGTGGCCTCGACGATGGTGGCGAACTCGGCATCGCTGAAGTTCTTTTCGCTGTACAGGCGGAACAGGTCCTGGCGCTGGTCCTCGACGGTCAGGTGCTTGCGCAGCACGTCCTGGATGGTCGCCTGCGGCAGCTGCGGGTGCGTGCGGCCGAGCAGCGCGGCCATGCGCTCGATGTTGTGCGTGTAGGCATCCTGCAGCGGCAGCTGGGCCAGGATCTGTTCTTCACGGGAAGATTTCTGGTCGCAGGCGGTGAGGGCTGCAGTCAGCAGCAGGGGCAGCAGCAACTTCTGGAGGCGAGGCATGGCGTGGCCTGGTTGGGCAGTGAGTGCTGCCGATTATACGGCAGTTGTGGTTGCCTGATGGATTTTGGGGGCCGCTGTGCGGCCCATCGCGACACAAGGCCGCTCCTACAGGGATCGCGCTTGGCCAGATCTGTATGCGAATCCCTTGTAGGAGCGGCCTTGTGTCGCGATGGGCTGCAAAGCAGCCCCATTCAGGCAACGCGGAGCATCAGAACCCACCCCCCAACGGCCATTCCACCGCCAACCGTATCTGGTCCCCATCCAGCTCCGCCTGAGCCGTATTGCCCCGATGCACGTTATGCCGCAGCGAAAACGCGGTGCCCTTGGCCTTGCCGCTCTGCACCACATACCGTGCCTCCAGGTCGCGCTCCCAATGCTTGCCCCCCTTGCCATACCCCAGGTACGCATACCCGCCCGCAGGGTCGACATGGCTGCCGTCGATATCGAACCCGCGCACGTACAACGCCGTCAGGTTCAACCCCGGTACGCCGTAGGCGCCCATGTTCAGGTCATAGCGTGCCTGCCACGATTTCTCGTTCGGTGCGTTGAAGTCCGACATCTGCACCGCGTTGGCAATGAAGATCGCCCCTCGCGTCACGTAGTCGAATGGCGTGTTGCCGTCCACCTGCTGCCAGCCCAGGCTGAAACCGTGCGGCCCGTGGTCGTATCGCGAGACCAGGCTCCAGGTGGTGTTGTCGATGTGCCCGGACAGCGCCTTGCCGGTGTCGGTGGTGCGGTACAGGTTGAGGTCGAGGGTGAGGCTGCGTCTCTCATCCAGGGCATGGCTGAGGGTGCTGCCCAGGTAATGCTGGTTCCAGCTGTCCTGGTAGCGTGAGGTGTACAGGCTGCCGCTGAAGGCGGCGCCGGGGTTCCACACCACGCCGGCCAAATCGAAGCTGTTGCCCTGGCGGCCATTGGAGTAGTTCACCACGAAGCCCTGGTCGTGGCTGGAAGCATTGCGGTCGGCGTTCTCGTTGAAGTGCCCGGCCACCAGCCTGAGGTGGTCGAACTCGGTGCTGTCAAGGAAGAACCCGGTCGCGGTCTCGGGTAGCAGGCGGCTGTCGGAGGAACTGAACACCGGGGTCTTGACCCGTTGCTCACCGTAGGACAGCACGGTATCGGACATGCGCAGTTTCAGCGCCGCGCCGGCACGGCTGTATTCGTTCTTCGGGTGCCCCTCGTTATCCACCCCGAGCAAGCGTGCCTTGCCCACGCGCCCGCCGCCGCTGTCGAGTTGCACGCCCAGGTAGGCGTGGGCGTCGACCCCGACACCGATCAGCCCCTGGGTAAAACCGGACCGGAAGGTGCCCATCAGGCCATAGGCCCATTCCTCGGCCTTGCCGCTACGTTCATCGCGCGGCTTGTAGATGTTGCGCCCGGCACTGTTGCGCCCGCCATGCTTGTAGTCGCGCTGGTCGAATACGCTGCGGTTGAGCAGGCTCCAGCGGCCATCCTCGACAAAGCCGTTGCTTTGCGACTGGGCGGAGTCGGCCAGCGCAGGGGGCGCGAGCAGGGCGCTGGCGAGCAGCAAAACGACAGGGCGCGGCATGGGCAGAACTTCCTGTTCAGGGGGCGCGAAAACGCAGGATGTGCGCGCCGTCGAAGGGGTCGATGAGGTAGTGGGCGTGCACGCCGAAGGTGTTCAGCAGGCGCTCGGGCGTAAGCACCTCGAGCGGTTTGCCGAGGGCGACCAGGCGGCCCTTGTCGAGCACCGCGACGCGGTCGCAGGTGAGCGCCTGGTTGAGGTCGTGCAGGGCCACCAGGGTGGTCACCGGCAGGGCCTGCACCTGTTGCAACAGGCTCAGCTGGTGCTGGATATCCAGGTGGTTGGTTGGCTCGTCCAGCAGCAGCACCTGCGGCCGCTGTGCCAGGGCACGGGCGATGTGCACGCGCTGGCGCTCGCCACCGGACAGCGACCCCCACAGGCGGGTGCGCAGGTGCAGGGCGTCGAGGTCGGCCAGGGCCTGCTCGACGATCGCGCGGTCTTCCCCGGAGAACGGCGCCAGCGCCGACAGCCAGGGGGTGCGGCCCAGGGCAACGGCATCGAACACGCTGATCGCATCGAGGGTGTCGGCCTGCTGTTCGACCAGCGCCAAGGCCTGGGCGACACGGCGTCGGGGCAACCATGCCAGCGGTTCGCCCAGCAGTTGCACGCTGCCGCTGCCTGGCTTGCGCAGCCCGGCCAGCACCTTCAGCAGCGAGGATTTGCCGGAACCGTTGGGGCCGACGATGCCCAGGGTTTCACCGGCGACAACGCTCAGTTCGATATCGCTGAGCACGGTGTTGCCGGCCAGTTGCAGCCCCAGGTTCTGGCAACTCAAGGGGGCCATCTGTAGCGCTGTCATGACCGTCATGGGCGCCTCCGGCGGCTGACCAGGATCAGCGCGAAGACCGGTGCGCCGAGCAGCGCGGTGACCACGCCAACGGGGATCACCTGGCCAGGGATCAAGGTGCGCGACAGGATGTCGGCGGCAATCAGGAACAGTGCCCCGCCCAGTGCGCTGGCGGGCAGCAGGCGGCTGTGCCCGGGGCCGAGCAGCAGGCGCAGGGCATGGGGGATCACCAGCCCGACAAAACCGATGGCGCCGACGATGGACACCATCACGGCGGTCACCAGCGCCGCGCAGCTGATCAGCAACAACTGGGTACGCCGCACCGGGATGCCCAGCGATGCCGCCGAGTCGGCGCCGAAGGTGAAGGCATCCAAGGCACGGCGATGCCACAGGCACACCAACAGCCCGAACAGTACAACTGGCACGGCCAGCCACACCGAAGGCCAACGCACGCCACTGAGGTTGCCCAGCAGCCAGAACAGGATGCCGCGCGCCTGCTCGGCGGTGGCCGACATGGTGATGAGGAAGGCGGTAAGGGCGTTGAACAGTTGCGAGCCGGCGATCCCGGCAAGGATCACCTGGGCATTGTTGCTGCTGGGGCCGGCTGCCCGGGCCAGCACCAGTACCAGGGCGAACGCTGCCAGGGCGCCGATGAAGGCGCCGCCGGACATGCTCAGCGCCAGGCTGCCGAAGCCCAGCAGGCCCACCAGCACCGCACCGGTCGAGGCGCCGGCAGACAGCCCCAGCAGGTAAGGTTCGGCCAATGGGTTGCGCAACAGTGCCTGGAGGATCACGCCGCAGGTGGCCAGGCCGGCGCCGCAGGCTGCAGCGACCAGGGTGCGGGGCAGGCGGTAGTTCCAGACGATGCCGGCGTCGATCGGGTCGACCGGACAGCCGGCCTGCCACAGGTGGTTGGCCAGCACCTGGCCGACCACGCCGGGTGACAGGTTGGTTTCGCCGATGGCGGTGCCGGCCAGCAGGGCCGCCAACAGGGCGGCCAGGGCAACGGCGATGCAGGGTAACAGGCGCATCATCACTGGGCTGCTTTGCCGCTGGCGAAGGCGGCGGCCAGTGTCTGCAGGCCGCTGAACAAGCGAATGCCGGCCTGCATGGCGTCGGCGTCGAGGATGATGATGCGATCGTGCTTCACCGCGTCCATGTTGCGCGTTACCGGGTCGCTACGCAGGAATGCCAGCTTCTTCTGGTAGTCGTCGGCGGGGTAGCGACGGCGGTCCATGCGGGCAATGATCAGCCAGGTGGGGTTGGCCTTGGCCAGGGTTTCCCAGCCTACGGTCGGCCATTCTTCGCTGGACTCGACCACGTTGCGCACGCCGAGGGTGCGCAGCATGAAGTCGGCGACCCCCTGGCGGCCCGCCACGTAGGGGTCGATATGCAGGTCGGCGCTGGAGAACCAGAACAGCGCCGAGGTGGCGGACAGGTCCTTGTCGGCCAGTTGCGCCTTGGCACTGTCCAGGCGGCCTCTGAGCTCGGCATTCAGGGCCGTGCCACGGTCCTGCACGTCGAAGATTGCCGCCAGCTGGCTGACGCTCTTGTAGATGGTGTCGACCTGGAACGCCTGCAGGCGGGTGCCATCGGCGCCCACCAGGTTGTCCTTGCCTTCGCAGTCGGACGGCAGCAGGTAGGTGGGGATGCCCAGTTCATCGAACTGTTCGCGGGTGGCGACCGCCCCCTGAGCACCGACCATCCATTCGAACTGCACCGTCACCAGTTGCGGGCGCTTGCCCACTACTGCCTCGAAGCTGGGCTCGTTGTCGGCCAGGCGCGGCACCTTGGCGTTCTGCACCTGGTACTCGGGCAGCACATTGTTGAACCACAGCGAGGTGGCCGCCAGTTTGTCGCCCAGCCCCAGCGCGTAGAGCATCTCGGTGCTGGCCTGGCCAATGGTGACCGCGCGTTGCGGCGCCTGGGCGAAGGTTTGCGGCTTGCCGCAGTTGTCGACCGTCAGCGGGTAGTGGGTGGCAGCAGCCTGGGCCAGGCCGGTGAGGCCGAGGCCGGCGAGCAGGGTGGCAAAACGGGGCAGCATGCTGGGCGATCTCCTATCGGACAGTTCGGGTGAGGAACGCACGGACAGGCATCGCCGAGCCCCCGCTGGCGGCAGGGGCAACACTGATGGCCAATCCCGGACACCCCGCCGGTTGGTGAATGTAGGCCGGCAGGTCTCCTGACTGGTGCGTCATGGCCTGGCTCCGGCCTTCCCGGGTTCGTGGCCCAGTGGCATCGATGGAGCAGGCTCGGCACCTACAGTTGCGGGGGCAGTTCCGTTTGGCCCGAATTGGCGGGCCTGGGATTCCCTATTGATTCCGTGGTGGAAACCGGCGGCCGGCATGGTAGACCATCGTGCCGCCGGGTGAAAACGCTTTTCAGAAGTACTTCAGCCAGGTGATGTCGCGCCGCCGCGCCTTCAGGCGAGCGAACCAGCGCACCGGCAGGTACAGCGAAACCGCCAGCAGCACTGCCCCCAGCCACACCGCGGCGATGCCGTCGAAGCCGAAGTAGTCGCCATGGTTGCGGCCGAACAGCGCCACGCTGGCCAGGTACAGCAGCTTCAGCACATACAGGTGCAGCAGGTAGAAGAACATCGGTGCCGCGCCGAACACCGCCAGGGCACTGATCCAGCGGGCCTGGCCGGCGCGTTCGAAGGCGCGCAGCAACAGCAGGCCACAGCCCAGGGTCAGGGCCAGGAACAGCAGCGAGGGCGGGTACTTGGTGATGTTGAAGAAGCTCATCAGGGTTTGCGTGACGGTCGGGTAAGCGCTCCACGGCGCCTCGCCGTAGCCGTTGACCAGGCGCAACACGACAAAGCCCAGCAGCGCGATCAGCCCGGCCAGCAGCAGGCGATGCTGGCGTTGGCCGGCCGCGCTGCCACGGGCGAACCACGGGCCCAGGCCGTAGCCCAGGGCGATGACACCGATCCACGGCAGCACCGGGTAGGAGGTGCGCAGGCGCAGGTTTTCGGAGAACTCCAGCCAACCCCGGTCATGCAGGATCGCCCATGGCACATGCAGGGCGGATTCGGCGCCGAAGTGCAGGCCGTCGAGCAGGTTGTGGCCGGCGATGATGATTGCGCCCAGGGTGATCAGGGCGGCACGTGGCAGCCAGATCAGCAGCGACAGGGCGATCATGCTCACGCCGATGGCCCAGATCACTTGCAGGTAGATGACGCTGGGTGGCAGCTGGAAAGTCCAGGCGAAGTTGACCAGGGTGAATTCCAGCACCACCAGGAACAGCCCGCGCTTGAACAGGAACGCCGAGACATCGCCGCGGCCCTGGTGTTTCTCGCCGTACAGCCAGGCCGACAGGCCGGTCAGCATGACGAACACCGGCGCGCACAGGTGGGCCAGGGTGCGGCTGAAGAACAGCGAAGGCTCGGTGGTATCGATCGCCATCGGGTCGCTCACCTGGCGGTGCAGGAAGAAGGTTTCGCGGACATGGTCCAGGAGCATGAACAGGATCACCAGGCCGCGCAGGGCATCGATGCTCTGCAGGCGCTGGTTGAGCAGGGTGGGGGTGGCGCTGGCGCTTGTCATGGGAGGTCGCTGATAGGAATGGATGTCAACTGAAACGTTATCTTATAACTAAATGATGGTGAGTTGGTAACTGTTTTTGTGGGACCTGTACCGGCCCTTTCGCGGGCTTGCCCGCTCCCACAGGAATTTCACCCATTCTGAAATCTGTGCAGTACCTGTGGGAGCGGGCAAGTCCGCGAAGAGGCCGGTGCAGGCAGTTCAGGTCAGAAGCTGTAATCCACCGTCGCAAAGTACGACCGTGGCATCCCCATCAGCCACTGCTGGCCACTGAACGCCGACTGCACATACTCGCGGTCGAACAGGTTGTTCAACTGCAACCCCAGCCGCACATCCGGCAACACCTGCCAGCCGATGTCGGCATCGACCACGGTGTAGCCGGGGGCGCTCTGGGTGTTGGCGGTATTGGCATATCGTTCGTCCACATAGCGCGCGCCAATGCCGGCCTCCAGCCGCTGGCCGAAGCCTTTGTTCAGCCACAGGTTGGCGGTACGCCGCGGGACATTGGCCGGGCGATTGCCCGCACGGTCCTGCGCCACGCCGCCGACCATTTCGTCGAAGTCGTCATACCTGGCGCGCACGATCGCCGCGTTGGCCGACACCTGCCACTGGTGCGCCAGCGCCAGTTCCAGGGTTGCCTCCAGGCCGTCGGACGTCTGCTGGCCAGCCTGCTGCTTCTCGTGGGTGACCGGGTCATCCACCAGCAACTTCTTCTTGACGATGTGGTAGGCCGCCAATGTCCATTCGCCACGCCCGTCCCAGAAGCGCTGCTTCAGGCCCACCTCGGTCTGCCTGGCCTCGGTCAGGTCGTAGTGCATCTGGTTGGCGCTGAGGCTGATGAGATTGTCGACCCCGTCCTCGCTGTTGGAGTACTGGCCATACAGCGACAGGTCGTCGCTGACCGCAAACACCAGCCCGGCACGCCAGTTGCCCCCTTGCAGGCTGCGGTCGCTGCGGCTGTCGGTGGTCAGTTTCTCCTGGACGATGTGGTTCTGGTCGCGGCGCACGCCGGTGACCAGGGACAGGCGATCGCTCAACTGCAGGCGGTTTTCGGCGAACACGGCAAAGGTGTGGGTGGTGGACAGCGTTTGCGGGCGCAGCGGCGAGGCGCTGTGGAACCAACCCGGTTGTGGCTGCCAAGGGTCGACGTAGTCACCGCCCACATCGTTGTAGGGCGCGTTGCTGTCGACGTTGAAGCGGACCTTGTTGTACTCGGCGCCGACCACGGTCTTGCTGGCCAGGCCGAACAGCGAGTGGTCGAGGGTGAAGGCCTGGCGATCGCCGAACTGTTCCTGGTTGTGCTTGATCTGCAGGTAGCTGCCGCGCAGCAGCTGCTGGCGCCCGGCATCCCAGCTGTACTCCTCGGCATTGCGCCAGTGACGGCGGCTCTTGATGTAGTACAGCTGGTTGCTGGCGCTGAGGTGGTCGCTCAACGTCCAGTCGGTGTTCAGGCGGGTCCATTCATCGACGTAGTGCTGCACATCGTCCTGCACGTTGTAGTTCTTCTTGCGCAGGCTGCTGCGGTAGTGGCCGTCGATCAGCGGGGTGCCATAGTAGTTGGCAGGCTGCGCATCGCCGCGATCGTGGGCGAGGGTGAAGCTGAGGTCGTCGCTGGCATCGAAGCGCAGCGCGGCGCTCAGCGCCAGGCTGCGTGACGGGGTGCGGTCGACCCAACCGTTACCGGTTTGCTGGTTCAGGGCCAGGCGGTAGCTCAGGCGCTCGCCGAGGCTGCCGCCGCTGTCCAGGCCGAGCTGCTGGCGGTCCCACGAACCGTAGCCCAGGCGCAGGTGGTTGCGTACCTCGCCGGCAAACGGCTTTTTCGGGACCACGTTGACCACCGCACCGGTGGCGCCTTCGCCATACAGCACCGAGGCCGGGCCGCGAATCACATCGATGCGCTCGACCATCCACGGGTCGACCGGGAACGTCTGGGTGCCGGCACCGGTGTACAGGCGTGCGCCGTCGAACAAGGTCATCACCGAGTTGTGCCCGGTAAAGCCGCGGGCGGACAGACCCGTGCCGCCGTCGCCCGGGGAGCCGATGTAGCTGATGCCCGGTGAGCGGGTTACCGCGTCCTGCACGGTGAGGTTGTTGCGCTGCTGGATCTGCTCGGCGCTGATGCTGCTGGTGCTGGCCGGTGTCTCCAGGGCGCTGAGGCCCAGGCGCGAGCCCGCCTGGGTCGGTGTGGCCAGGTCGATGGCGTGGCTGCCTTGGGTGTCGGTGATGGCCGTGGAGGGCAGGGCCAGTGGCTGTCGGTCAAGGTCATCGGCCAGGGCCGGCAGGGATACGGCCAGGCAGGCCGCCAGGGGGTGAAGCTTGAAGATACGGGACATGTCGTTCCACTACTGCAGGAATGAATGGATCCCGGTGGAAAACACGCAAAGGCGCACCGTGCACGCAGGCGCACGCACGGATACCGGCCTGCGCCCGCCCACCGCGGGTTGCCAAGTGAAGCTCCAGGCCGGTCTCCGGGCTTGCGAGGGGCATGAAACCTTCACCTTCCCATGCATGTGCACAGTGGTATCTCGAAGGGTTCGCTCGCTTACCGTTGCGGGGGCAGCGCCGGACTTGTCGTGGGCAACACGACGCACCGGCTTCCCGTTTCACCCTGCGCGCGGCGGCGCAGGGCACCTGAAACTGGCGGGCATATGACCATTGAAACGCGGGGGCGTCAAATCTGCCTGCTACCAATGAAACAACTCTCGTCGCGCCCCCTCGGTAATCGCCACGATCCCCGGGTGCTTGACCTTGCGCTCCACCGAAATGGCATAGAACGACTCGTGCACCGCCTCGGTCTGCCCGATCAGCTCCACGCCGTACTGGCGGCACACTTCTTCGGCGATCACGCTGGGGGCGACGAAGATGCCGCTGCCCGACTGCCCGAATGCCTGCATCAAGGCACTGTCATCGAACTCGCCCACGATTCGTGGCTGCACCTGCTGCTCACCCAGCCAGCGCAGCAGGCGGCTGCGTACCACGGTTTCCTGCCCGGGGATAAGCAGTGGCGCATCCTGCAGGCAGGCGGGGAAGGGGCCTTCCAGGCGTTGTGCCAGCGCCGGGGTGGCGAAAAAGCTCAACCCGCACTCGCCCAGTTTCTGGCTATAGCCCTTGATGTCCAGGTGGCTGGGCATGGGGCTGTCGGAAATCACCAGGTCCAGGCGCTGGATCGCCAGGTCGGCCAGCAGCCGTTCGAGCTTGTCTTCGCGGCAGTTGATACGCAGCACGTCGTCCAGCTCCATGGTCGGTGCCAGCAGGCGGTAGACGATGGACTTGGGCACCACGTCCGCCACGCCCACGCGGAACAGGATCTGCTCCTGCGGGCCGGCCCGCAGCATGGCCTCCAGCTCGTTACCCAGCTGGAACATCTGCTCGGCATAGATCAGCGTCTGGCGCCCTGTTTCGGTCAGTTCCAGCTGGCGCCCCACGCGCTGGAACAACTCCAGGCCGTAGGTCTGTTCCAGCAGGCTGATCTGCCCGCTGATGGTTTGCGGGGTCAGGTTCAACTGTTCGCTGGCGCGGGCGATGCTGCCGGTCTTGGCCACGGCCCAGAAGTAGTGCAACTGCCGATAGTTGAGCATCGGAATGTTTCCGGAATCGTAAAAACCGAAGTATAACCGCTGAAAATACGAATTTTCCGGATGTGTTGCGCTCTTTAGAATGCGACCCCATCAGGCGCCGTGTGCGCCGCCGGAACATGAAAAGCGAGGAACCCATGCTGCAACTCAAATCCATCGGCACGCCGCTGGTGCTGGCCTTGGCCCTGTTCACCCTGGCCGGTTGCGAGCAGGCCGAGAAATCCGCCCAGCAGATGCTCGACCAGGCCGCACAGTCGGCCAAGCAGGCCATCGACGACACCAACAAGGCCGCACAGCAGGCGTTGAGCGAGGCCATCGGCAGCGAAGGGCACAAGCCCAAGGACGCCGACAAGAAAGAAGACACCCAGGAAATCTGACCCCCAACCGCTGCTGCAGGATTTGAACAATGGAATACTTGCTGGAACTCGTCGCTAGCCCTACCGCCTGGGTTGCCCTGGCTACGCTGGTGGCCATGGAAGTCGTGCTGGGCATCGACAACCTGATCTTCATCTCCATCCTGACCAACAAGCTGCCGGTGGAGTACCGCTCCAAGGCGCGCCGTATCGGTATCAGCATGGCCTTGGTCATGCGCCTGGCCTTGCTCAGCACGGTGGCCTGGATCGTCCAGCTGACCGACCCGGTGTTCGAAGTGTTCGGCAATGCCTTCTCCTGGAAGGACGTGATCCTGATTGCCGGTGGCCTGTTCCTGCTGTGGAAGGCGACCAAGGAAATCCACGAGAACGTCGACCCGCACGGGGCCAAGGAAGAAGCCAAGGTGTCGTCGACGGTTACCCTGGGCTTTGCCGCGGCGATCTTCCAGATCCTGTTGCTGGACATCGTCTTCTCGGTCGACAGCATCATCACCGCCGTGGGCATGACCGAGCACCTGCCGATCATGATCATTGCCGTTATCACTGCCGTGATCGTCATGATGGTGGCCGCCGACCCGTTGGCCAACTTCATCAACGACAACCCGACCGTGGTGATGCTGGCCCTGGGCTTCCTGATCATGATCGGCATGACGCTGATCGCCGAAGGTTTCGGCGCCCATGTACCGAAGGGTTATGTGTACGCAGCCATGGCCTTCTCGACGGCGATCGAGATCCTCAACATCCTGGCCCGTCGGGCGCGGTTGAAGCGCGAAGCGGCTGAAGGTTGATGCAAGAAAAGCGGGGCGCTTGCGCCCCGTTCGCGGGCTTGCCCGCTCCCACAGGTGCCGCGTCAGCCGGATAGCTACGTGGTCCCTGTGGGAGCGGGCAAGCCCACGAAGGGGAGTAGGGAAAATCTGTAGTCAGTGCACCCCGGCATGCCGCCGCGCCCGGCGCACAGGCTGTGGCTTGGCGGGGGCTTGCGGTGGCAGGTGGTAGTGGGAATGACGCCGCACGATACGCAGTACACCCCATAGCATGGCGGCTGCAACGCTCAGCCACATGCCCACCAGCATGAGGATTGCCATGGTCAGGCTCATCTGTGCCTCCATCTCTACGGGCCACGCTCGGTCGCCGACGCTGGCCTTCCAGACACTGCTTTAGTCTAGTCTCTCGCCTGTGACGTTCCATTGACCAAAGGTCTATTGCTTGGTCCGATTTGCTCCTAACCGGTGTCGGACTATACCCGCGCCGCTGTCCGACCTATGATCGGTGGCCAGAGCCGGGCGCTGCCTGCCCGGCGTTGGAGCAAGCGAGTGTCCATGCAGCAACCTTCCTTCAAGACCATCCCTCGTCGGCTGCTGGCGGCCTGCCTGGTAGCGGCCAGCCTGGCCGGTTGTGCCAGCGCACCCTCCGCCAACCTCAAGGGTCTGCCGCAGCGGGTCGAGATCAGCAGCGTGCCGTTCTACCGTGGCAACGCCAACCACAGCGGGGCCATGGCATTGGCGGCGGTGCTGTCGCAACAGGGAGCTCCGATCACGCCGGGGCTGCTGGACAAGCCGCTGAACCTGCCCCAGGGCGCCGAAGCGCTGGACACCAGCATCCCCCGGGTGGCGCGCGACTACGGCATGGTGGTGTATCCGCTGGACAAGCAGCTGGACGCGCTGTTGACCCAGGTGGCGGCGGGCAACCCGGTGCTGCTGCGTTACGAGGATGGTTCGGCCTGGTGGAGCGAGCCACGCTATGCCGTGCTGATCGGCTACGACCGCTACAAGCAGCGGGTGCTGTTGCGTTCAGGCATGCACCGGCGGCAGCTGATGGCGTTCGATGACTTTGCCTCGGCCTGGGCGAAGCTTGGGAGTTGGGCGGTGCTGGTGCAGCCACCGCGGCAACTGCCGGCCCAGGTGGACCGCCAGCGCTGGTTGCAGGCTGCGGATGAACTGGCCCGGGCGGGGCAGGAGATTGCAGCGAAACAGGCCGTGAGTAGCCTGAACAAATAGCTTTGTCTGTACCGGCGCTTTCGCGGGCACGCCCGCTCCCACAGGGGCCGTGCAACCAGCACAAATCCTGTGGGAGCGGGCGTGCCCGCGAAGAGGCCAGCCCTGGCTACATCAGAAGCCCAGGCGATCGCGCAGGCTGTAGTACCAGGCACCAATGGCGCTGAACGGCACGCGCAGCATCTGGCCACCCGGGAACGGGTAGTGCGGCAGGCCGGCGAAGGCGTCGAAGCGCTCGGCCTGGCCGCGCATGGCCTCGGCCAGCACCTTGCCCGCCAGGTGGGTGTAGGTCACGCCGTGACCCGAGCAGCCCTGGGAGTAGTAGATGTTGTCGCCGATACGGCCAACCTGCGGCAGGCGCGACAGGGTCAGCAGGAAGTTGCCGGTCCAGGCGTAGTCGATCTTCACGTTCTGCAGCTGCGGGAAGGCCTTGAGCATCTTCGGACGGATGATCGCCTCGATGTTGGCCGGGTCACGCGCGCCGTACACCACGCCACCACCGAAGATCAGGCGCTTGTCGCTGGTCAGGCGGTAGTAGTCGAGCAGGTAGTTGCAGTCCTCGACGCAGTAGTCCTGCGGCAGCAGGGTGCGCGCCAGTTCGTCGCCCAGCGGCTCGGTGGTGATCACCTGGGTGCCGCATGGCATGGACTTGCTGGCCAGTTCCGGCACCAGGTTGCCCAGGTAGGCGTTGCCGGCGACGATGATGAACTTGGCGCGGACCTTGCCCTGCGGGGTATGCACCACCGGGTTGGCGCCACGCTCGATGCGTACGGCCGGGGTTTGTTCATAGATGATGCCGCCCAGCGACTCGACCGCGGCGGCTTCGCCCAGGGCCAGGTTCAGCGGGTGGATGTGGCCGCCGCTCATGTCCAGCATGCCGCCCACATAGTTGTCGCAGGCGACCACTTCGCGGATGCGCTTCTGGTCCATCAGCTCCAGCTGGTTGTGACCGAAGCGTTCCCACAGGCGCTTTTGCGACTCCAGGTGACCCATCTGCTTGCTGGTGAGGGCAGCGAACACGCCACCGTCCTTCAGGTCGCACTGGATGTTGTACTTGGCCACGCGCTCACGAATGATGCGCCCGCCTTCGAAGGCCATCTGGCCCAGCAGCTGGGCCTGCTTGGGGCCGACGGTGCGTTCGATGACGTCGATGTCGCGGCTGTAGCTGTTGACGATCTGGCCACCGTTGCGGCCCGATGCGCCGAAGCCGACCTTGGCCGCTTCGACGATGCTCACCTTGAAGCCGTTCTCCAGCAGGAACAGGGCGCTGGACAGGCCGGTGTAGCCGGCGCCGATGATGCACACATCGGTTTCCACCTCACCCTGCAGCGCCGGACGTGGCGGCACCGGGTTGGCCGAGGCGGCGTAGTAGGACTGGGGGTAGGGGGTGTTAGCCATGCTGCAGGAACCTCGTGTTTTATATTTTTAACGAATGTACCGATGCTATCAATAATAATAAACACCCGCTAGTCGTCCGTTGAAAATCCTTTACTCGGTCCCCGTCAGCGCGCCTTTCTATAAAGAGTTTAAGATTCAGTAGGTTAGCGCGAAAAAAATGTTGACAGGGTTTTTGGAATGGGTAGAATGCGCACCACACGACAGGCACATAGCTCAGTTGGTTAGAGCACCACCTTGACATGGTGGGGGTCGTTGGTTCGAGTCCAATTGTGCCTACCAAATCGAAGAAGGGGTGATCCGAAAGGGTCACCCCTTTTTTCATTGTGATTTTATGCGGCCAGGGGCTGGTGCGCAGCCCATCCGACCAGTGTCGTGCTCCGGCAAGGCGGCCCCATGTGTAGAAAACTCGAAAGTTTTTGATTTTTCTCAAAAAAACGCTTTACAGGTACGCATTCGATCACTAATATGCGCACCACACGACAGGCACATAGCTCAGTTGGTTAGAGCACCACCTTGACATGGTGGGGGTCGTTGGTTCGAGTCCAATTGTGCCTACCAAACAAAAGTCCCGGTTTCCGGGCATCAAAAGGGCGACCCCAAGGGGTCGCCCTTTTGTTTTTGTCGTGCCCAACGGAGGGCGATTTCACGCGCTGCAGTCTCGTCGGATAACCGCATAGCGAATTGCGACTATAGTGAGTCTCTAGCGATGGGGTCAGAGATGCGGCTATGCCTTCGATTGATGTGTCGCTTCCGTTGAGCCTGCGCAAACGAGCCATGTTGGCCAGTGCGTTGAACCTTCTCGCTGTCTTTGCTTCCCAGGTCATGCGGCTGGGCGGCAATCTGGTTATCACCCGCTTGCTCGTGCCGGAAATGTTCGGCGTGATGGCCATTGCCACCACTGTTGCAGTGGTGCTGCAACTGCTTTCCGATGTTGGACTGCGGCCGAACGTCATTCAGAGCTCGCGCGGCGACGAACCGCTGTTTCTCGATACCGTGTGGACGGTGCAAGTCATCCGTGGGTTTGTGCTGTTCCTTCTGACGTTGCTATTGGCCCTGGGGGCAAAATTCACGCAGTACATCGAACTGTGGCCGGCCCATTCCACCTACGCCGCTCCAGAGCTACCGATGGTGCTGGCGTTGTCTGGGTTCGCCGCGATCATCTATGGCTTCCAGTCGCCCAAGGTCGATGTGGCCATCCGTGTCTTCCAGCAGAAGAAGGTAGTGATCGCCGAACTGATTGCACAGTTTGTCGGTTTGATCGTGATGCTCGTGGCAGGCTATCTCACCCGCTCCATCTGGTCATTGGTGGCGGCGGGGCTGCTGAGCACACTGGTTTTCACCGTACTCAGTCACCTGGTCTTCCAGGGGCCGCGCAACCGCCTGCGATGGGACCCCGCCGCGCTGCGCGAGGTGTTCGATTACGGGCGCTGGATCTTGTTGTCATCCTCCGTAGGGGTGCTGGCGATGCAGGGTGACCGGATCTGGTTCGGCGGAAGTATGTCGGTCGCGGAACTAGGGGTCTATTCCATCGCTGTCGCCATCCTCGGGGCCATTCAGTCGGTGTTGCTGCGGCTGGCGGGGGCAGTCGCCTTGCCGGCCTTCAGTGAGGCAACGAGAAGTGGCGACAAAGAGCGGGTGCGCAGCCTTTACTACCGTTCCAGGGTGCTGTTCGATCTGACCTCGCTGTTCGCTTGCGGTTTTTTGCTGACTGCCAGCCCGCTGTTGATCAGTTGGCTGTACGACGACCGTTATGTCGGCGCCGGCAATACCATGGCCATTCTCTCGCTCTCTCTTTTCACCTTGCGCTTCACACTGGCACACCAGCTCTGGTTGGCCCTGGGGCTGACCAAATACGTGGCGATGGACAACATCATCCGGGTCGTTTCGCTGTTTATCCTGCTGCCGGTCCTCATGGCCATCGGTGGCGTGAGCTATGCCATCTGGGGTGTGGCGCTGCATACCTTCTTCACGCTTTTCCTGATTTTTCCTGTCAACCGCAAACTGGGACTGCTGGACCTCAAGCGCGAGGTTGTAGTCCTGCCTGCCCTGCTGATCGGCGTCTTTTTCGGTGAAATGATAACCAGCCTGTTCACCTGATTGGGCCGTGAAGGCGCAGGCCGGTGGGCGTGTGGTCGGTAGACACATGTGCCGCGAAAGGTTCCAGCGCCTGGGAGGGGAGGCTGCATCAGGCGGCCTCTGAGACCGCATGGTCAGGTATGCCGTTGTTATCTTTCGCCATATCCACAAGTAGAAAAAATGGCGCCATAAAACATACTGTTTTCACTGGCTAATCATTGAATAATCAATGATTAAGCGTGTCTTGACAGATCTTTTTCGCAGATCTTTAATCTTTTGGTATCTGGCAGCCTGAGGCGTTTAATTGCCAAAGGTTATTGCGTGTTTATTTGGCAGCGTTTATTACCTGTTAACTGGATGAGCTCCAAGGGCATGAAATGAGAAAGCACATACGAAAGCTCATAACGCCGTCGATGCGCTTCGAAATAAGAAAGTTCTTGGCTTGGGCCCAGGATATAATGGGGCGCGCGTGTTTGTGGCGCTGGGAGATTACCAGGTTTCAGCTGCAGACAAGTAACGACTACGAAGTCTTATATGTGGGTCGAAAGAGCCGCAAGGAAATGGCCAAGCTGCTCATCGGCGGTAAACCCGAGGCCGACACCAAGTCCGGCGATGGCACGCAACAGCCTGGCGCCGCGTCCCATAGGGTGTTGATCAGCGAGATGCCCAGTGCAGGTGCCCTGTACGTGCCCCATTATCTGAGTGCCATCATCCCCTTGGGGCGTCCGCTGGAAGAGATCATCGCCCGCTACGACGGTGAACTGCGCCGCAACATCCGCAAGTGTCGGCCACTGTACCGCATGCAGCAGGTGCTGACGGACGAGGAGATTGGCAAGGCCGACCGGGAAATGTTGCAGCCTTATGCCCAGGCGCGGCATGGCCTGTATGCCAAACAGTTCGATTCCCAGGATGTGTTGCGCATCGCCAAGACCGTTGGCCGGCTCGACCTCGTGATGAAAGGCGACGAGGTTGTAGCCTGTCATTTCGGTTGTGTAATAACCCGGGCCGGCAAGCGCTATTGGAGCACGCTTCGCTTTGGCTACCCGGAGGCCGTCTTCAACGACCCAAAACGACTGCGCGAGGTCAACTCGATCACTACCTTCATGGCCCTGGAATGGGCCATCGAGCAGGGTTTCGATTATTACGATATCGGCCAATGTCTGGCACGTCCGGACGATGGGCTTTTGAAATGGAAGCGCCGGCGCGGCGGTGATGTGGATACCTTGGGCAACCAGGCTTACATGTTCGTCCGGCTGCCGAAGACCGGCATCGCCAAGTTTCTCTGGGAATTCCCGTTATTTGCCGTCGAGAACAGCAGGCTCACACTGCATCTGGGTTTGCCGGATGGGCCAAGTGACGACGAAGTTGTCGACCGCTATCGTGAAATGGTCTTCGGTGGATTATTCAAGATATACATTTACTGTGCGAAAGCGCCTGGCGAACTGCTGCTGGAGAACTTGCGTGATCGATATGCTCACTTCCAGTCCCCTCCCATTCTGGAAAAAGTAGTGTGCAACTGAGCGTGAAAGAGAGCCTTTCAATGAGAGCGCTGCATGATGAACGACATTTCGGATGTAGACACGAAGGGATCCGACCATAAAAGCTGGAGCTTGGCCGCATACAAGTACCTCGCAAGAAAGCGGCTGGTACGAAAGCCGTCGGAGAACCTGAAGAACCTTGCGGTCAGGACCTGGGATATCGCCCCGGTCGAGGTCACCCCAGCGCCTCCCGCTTTCTTTCTGCCGAATCAGTTGGAGCGAGTGACCGGCTGGGAAGCGAAACGTTTCTTTCCTTTCGAGCATCCGCGGCGGACCATGGAGGGGCTGGGCAGCGTCGCACAGGCCCCTACCAAGGGCTATCTGATCAAGGACGTCATTCTGATCGATGGCGCACTCTACAAGAACAATGCCAGCTTCTGGCTGTCTGACCGGCCCAACGGGTTGCCGCGAATCGTCGTGGAGCAAGAGATCGAGCGTGGGGCCGCTTATTGTTCACGTTACGGCAACCGTTGGTTTGGAACGTGGCTGGCCGAGGATTGCGTCACATATGCTTTGGCCCGTAACGAAGGCGTGCCGGTCACCACGGCACCCTCCGGCAGGTTCCCGCTTTTTTCCCAGGCTGCGCAGTACGAAGAATGGCTTGGCATGCATCCGCTTCGGCTGCACACGGCCTTTTTTCGAGAGTTGGTGCTGTTCGATGACTTCAGCCACAACACAAACCAGTCCGAGCGATACCGCGCCATGGGCCAAAAGTTGTTGTCGCGGGTAAATTACCAGTCCCACCCGGGGGTTTTCATCTTGCGGGGCGGTGATGGGGATCCGCGCCTGCTGCACAACGAACTGGAGATCGCCGAACATCTGCAAAAACATCGCGGCTTTCGCATCCTTGCCCCTTTGAAGTGCGACCTGGCAACCATCGTGGAAACCTGTGCCGGGGCGAGGGTAGTGGTGGGCGTCGAAGGCAGCCAGCTCATCCACGGTATGAATGTGCTGTCGCCCGGCGCTTCGGTGCTGACGCTGCAGCCACCTGATCGCTTTGTCTGCTTCTACAAGTACCTGACTGATCGCGATCAACAGCATTTCGGCTTTGTGGTCGGGATACCTGATGGCAGCGGCTTCCGCATCGACCTTGATGAGCTCGAACGGACCTTGGATCTGCTGCCGTCATGACGAGGCATGGCATGCCATGACTGCCTGGGGTGCATGGCCACTGGTTGCACGGTGTAACGTATGGTCGCGGTCCTTGCCCGGGGAGGGCGTGCTAGAATCCGCGCCTTCGAATCTGGAGGTACACGCGTGCGCAAACTGGCTGTGGTAATGGCAGTGCTCGCCCTGGCGGGCTGTGAGAACGAGGTCGAAGGCGTGCACAAACAGGTGGCCGAACACCTGCACAACCCCAAGACCGCCAAGTTCGGCAACGTGCGGATCGACACCCAGGGCACCATCTGCGGCCAGGTCCGCGGCAAGGATGATGCCGGGCAGTATGAAGCCTACCGCAGCTACGTGGCGATCAAGCGCGATGGCCAATACGAAATCATCGTCGACGACAGCGGCAACAACCTGCGCATCCGCGAGATGTGTGGCGGCGCCGAGCTGCAGCGTCGCGCCGAGGCCCTGGCTGGCCAGCCGGCCCCGCAAGGCTGGGATGTGGAAGTGATCCAGGGCGCCAACATGGGCGCGCTCAGCGACATGACCGCGCGCCTGATCGAAAAGGGCATCCCATCCTCGGTGGAGTACCGCGACGGCAAGCCGGTGGTGCTGATGGGGCCGTTCCCCAGCCGTGAGGAAGCCGAAGCACGCAAGGCCGAGGTGATGGCCAAGCTGGGTACCGATTCGGTGGTGATCCAGCACGGCGCAGCGCGCTAAACCCGGTTTCTGCAGGCGCGGCCTTTTGTGGGAGCGGCCTTGTGTCGCGAAAGGGCTGCGCAGCGGCCCCAGAATCTTGAACCCTGCACAGATTGCCGGGGCCGCTATGCGGCCCTTTCGCGACACAAGGCCGCTCCCACACGGCTTCCACAAGGCCGCTTGTGCAAGGTCGGCGCGGCACAGTCAAACGCGCGCTAGACATTGTCCGCACAGTTTTGGCTATGCTTGGCAGGAAGAAGCCGAACGGGGAGGGCCTCATGTCTACACTGGAGCGGGCCATTGCCGTGGCCGCCAGGGCGCATGAAGGGCAATACGACAAGGGTGGGGCTGCTTATATCCTCCACCCGCTACGCGTGATGATGCGGGTTTCCACAACCGAACAACGGATTGTCGCGGTGCTTCACGATGTGATCGAAGACACCCCGCTGACCCTGTCCGACCTGGCGCGCGAGGGTTTCGCGCTGAAAATCCTTGCCGCCTTGCTGGCGCTCAGCCGCCGTGAGGGCGAGGCCTACCAGGACTTCGTGGTGCGCCTGGGCGGTGACCCGCTGGCGCGCACCGTCAAGCTGGCCGACCTGGCCGACAACAGCGACCTTTCGCGCATCCCCTGCCCAGGCCCCACCGACCTGGAGCGGCTGGCGCGTTACCGCGAAGCCAGCGCCTACCTGCAGGCGTTGGCCTGAGGTTGAATACGCGGTCAGTCTTCCTTCGGCACAGTCCAGAAAATCTGCACACCGCCATCGTCGCGGTGGGCGAGGGTGACGTTATCGTTTTCGGCGATTTCCTCGAGCAGGGTTTCCCAGTCTTCCGGGGCTTCCTGTTCCAGGCGAAAGATCAGCGCCGCGCGGCTGCGCTGGGCAGTGGGGCTGTTGATGATCTTCTGGATGCGCATACCCAGTTGTTCATAGCTGCTCGGGGTGGCGGAGGCGGTGCTGGACACAAGTGTTTCCTTGTTTTTGCTGTATGCGCATACAGTATTTCACTGTAAGTAATTTCGCAACAGCTTGTCAGGCGAAAACTGTGCTCAAGCCTTGGCCGATCCGTGCGCAGCGTTATCCAGGGTATTCCACAGGCTTCTCATTGTAGGGTTCTGATTCAACAGCGAGCAGTACGAGCGGATCTCCAGGCGCGTGCTCCATTCGGCGCCTCCAGCCTGTACGAGCAACCCTCTTTCCAGCTCGTCATTCACCGCACTGTGGGGCAGCCAGGCTACCCCATAGCCCTCGACAGCCATGCGAACCAGCAGCATCGCCATATCGGCCTCATAGCAGCGTTCCAGAGGGGCGACTTCAGGTGCGTTGCGAATGACGACGTCTGCCACCTTCCCCAGGAATGTCGTGGCCGTGTACGCCAGGTGCGGAATAGGCTTCTTGCCTGCGCAAAGCCGGAACATCGGCTTGCCCTGCGCGTCGGGCGCACACACGGGGATGAATGCATCATGGCCGAGCGCCAGGCTACCGAAGCGCTCAGGGTCCAGGGAGATGGGGGTGAGCGGATGATGGTAGACAATCATCAGGTCGCAGCTGCCTTCTTCAAGGGCGATGACGGCGTCATTGATGTTGGCCGCCACTACCCGGGCATTGAAGCGCTCGTTCTGCTGCTGGAACTGGCTGAGCCATTTCGGCAGGAACGTCATGGACAGGCTGTGGGCTGCCGTGATCTGGATCGAGCGCCCAGGCATCCGTTTCACATCCCTCAGGTCGGCGCGCAATGCCATCAATGCGGCGAGCGCCTGGCGGGCTTCAGCGCAGAAGGTCTGGCCGGCGGGCGTGAGCTGTACCGGGTAGGTGGCACGATCAACCAGTTCGACACCCACCCACTCTTCGAGCGAGCGGATTCTCCTGGAGAGCGCGGACTGTGTAACGCATCGCACCTCGGCGGCGCGAGAAAAATTCTTCCACTCGGCGATCGCCAAGAGGTCGTCCAGCCACTTGATTTGCATCGCTGATCTCCTTCGCCAGGCGCTCAGTGTAAGCGTGTTCGCACAAGCCTCGACAGCGATGCCTATAAACTATTCCGAAAACGCATAGGGTCAGCCCTATTACTCATCAACTTGTTTTTTCGCGGCGATAAACTTGTCTCCAGCACTCTCCTGGCGAGTTGCTGTTCCTGTCTTTATTCCAATCCTGCCAAGTAGAAGAAATAGAAAATAACTTGAGGAAAACATCGTGAAAAACAATAAGCTTCCGCGCCGAATTGCGATAGGTATCGCCTTGGGCGTAGTCGTCGGCTGGGCATGTCATCATTTCGCAGGCAGCGAACAGGACGCCAGGCAGATAGCAGCCTACTTCTCCATGGTGACGGACATCTTTCTGCGTCTGATCAAAATGATCATTGCGCCGCTGGTGTTCGCCACACTTGTCGGCGGGATCGCAAGCATGGGCAATTCACGTTCGGTCGGCCGCATCGGCTTTCGTGCCATGGCCTGGTTCGTCTGCGCTTCGGCCATTTCACTGGCGATCGGCATGGCGCTGGTCAACCTGTTCGAACCAGGCGCTGGCATCAACTTGCAGGTCGCGCAGCACGCTGATGCCGTTACAGCCCCGGTGAATACGGGGGACTTCAGCCTCAAGGTATTTATCAGTCATGTATTCCCTCGCAGTATTGCCGAGGCCATGGCTAATAATGAAATACTTCAAATTGTGGTCTTCTCTTTGTTCTTCGGCTTCGCTCTGGCTGGCGTCAACCGAGCTGGCCATACAAAGATTGTGGACTGCATCGATGAACTTGCGAAAGTGATGTTTCGCATCACTGACTATGTCATGGCATTTGCACCGATCGGGGTTTTTGCAGCGATCGCTTCGGCAATCACTACTCAAGGCCTGGGGCTGCTGGTCGACTATGGCAAGCTCATTGTCGAGTTCTACCTGGGCATCCTGCTGCTGTGGGCAGTGCTGTTCGGTGCGGGTTACTTGTGCCTGGGCAAGTCTGTTTTCACGCTCGGCAAACTGATTCGCGAGCCTGTGCTGCTGGCGTTCTCCACGGCCAGCAGCGAGGCGGCCTACCCGAAAACGATGGAAGCGCTCGAGAAGTTCGGTGCGCCGAAACGCGTGTCCAGCTTCGTCCTGCCGTTGGGCTACTCGTTCAACCTCGACGGTTCGATGATGTACCAGGCGTTCGCCATCATGTTCATCGCCCAGGCATACAACATCGACCTCAGTTTCACCCAGCAGGTGTTGATCCTTTTGACACTGATGATTACCAGCAAGGGCATGGCGGGCGTGGCGCGGGCGTCGGTGGTGGTGGTCGCTGCGACCTTGCCGATGTTCAACCTGCCTGAGGCTGGCCTGCTGTTGATCATCGGTATCGATCAGTTCCTCGACATGGCGCGTACCGCTACCAACGTCGTGGGCAACAGCATTGCCACGGCGGTGATCGCCAGATCAGAGCCACAGACCGAGCCGGAAGCGGCAAGCGGGGCGTCCACCCTCGACCGCCCGGTATCGGCCGCCTGAGGAGTTTGCTCATGAAGTCGAAGAAGGCAGCAGGTCCACAAGCTTTTGCCCACACGATCGGGATTGTCGGCGGGCTTGGTTCGCTCGCGGGGGGCGACCTTTTCTACAAGCTTGTGAAGTCGCGGGCGGTGCTGGAGGACCAGGGGCGTTTTCATTTCCTGCTCGAGCAACATCCCTTCAAGGATGTGCTGCTGCCTCTGGACGCAAGCGCAAGCATGACCTCGCGAAAGTTCTACGTTTTCGAGGTGTGCAGGTCATTCGAAGCGAGCGGTGTGGATGCGATCATGCTGCCTTGCTTTGCCAGCCAGACGTTCCGCGCACAGATCCAGGAAGAGCTGGGGATTCCGGTACTGGACATGATGGAAGCCTTGGTGCGACACATCCGTCAGGTTGCGGAACCGGGCAGTACACTCGGTGTGCTTGCTTCGGATTATGTGCGCCATTCCGGGCTCTTCGAACAAGCGTTGGGCCGCCAGTACGATGTGGTGTACCCCGACGCGCAAGCGCAGGTCGCGCTGATGGAGGCCATGTATGGCGTCAACGGCATCAAGGATGGGCACCTGGATGGCGTGCCTCTGGAGTCCGTGTACCAGGCATGCCTGTCAGTGCAGGCACAGGGTGCCACCTTGGTCGTGCCGGGTATGACCGAGCTTTCGCTGGTGTGCGCCGACCTGCAGCGCCGTGGCATTGCCGCACTGGATATCAATGAGCTCTACGCCACGTTTGCGACCCAAGGCTCAAGTGCGCCCCGTGAACTGCCTTTCAAGCTGGGTATCGTGGGTGGTGTCGGCCCTGCAGCGACGGTGGATTTCATGGGCAAGGTGGTTGCCGGTACGCCTGCGGGCCGGGATCAGGACCATATCAAGATGGTGGTCGAGCAGAACCCGCAAATTCCGGACCGCACGGCCAGCCTGCTGAATGATGAAACCGACCCGACGATGGCCATGTACGCGACCTGCAAGCGCCTGGAAAGCGCCGGTGCCAACGCAATTGCAATCCCGTGCAATACCGCTCACGCGTTTGTTGAACGCATCCAGGAGCACCTGCGCGTGCCAATCGTCAACATGCTCACCGAGACGATCGACTGGATAAGGCAAACATACGGCCGCGACAAGACGGTCGGCCTGCTGGCGACGTCAGGCACCGTCGCCAGCCAGGTCTATCACCAGGCAGCGAGCCGCGCCGGGCTTGAGATTGTTGTGCCGGCGCCGGATTACCAGAAGCTGGTCATGGAGGCCATTTACGGTGAGCGGGGCATCAAGGCTGGTTTCACTGAAGGACTGTGTCGGGACCAGTTGTTGATTGCGGCCGAGCATCTCTCGGAAGTGGGGGCGACGGTGCTGATTCTGGGCTGTACGGAACTGCCGCTGGTGCTCAGCCACTGTGATGCTTATGAACTGAGTGGCAGGACGGTTGCCCTGGTGGACCCCACGATGATTTTGGCACGCAGATGTGTCGCGTTGGCTGGGGGGGCAGGTAGTTAACAGCATTCTCATACGTTGCACGTTCCCTGTGGGAGCGGGTTTCACCCGCGAATGGGCCGGTGCCGGGTGTCTGGCGGGTACCTGGGCTTTGTTGAAATCAAGCTGCAGCCGTGATTGAGCTCGAGGGCCTCTTCGCGGGTGAACCCGCTCCCACAGGTTCAGCGCCAACTCGAAGCCCGCGCCGTCCCTGTGGGAGCGGGCGCGCCCGCGAAGCAGGCGACGCGGTGGATGGCACCGGCTTTGCCGGTGTTCGCGGGCATGCCCGCTCCCACAGGTACCGCGTGATCTCAAGTGCGACGCCGTCCCTGTGGGAGCGGGCTTGCCCGCGAAGAATGCGACGCGGTGCATGGCACCGGCTGCGCCGGTGTTCGCGGGTAAACCCCACAGGGTTGTTGTTCAGGCCACCGCCTGCGCCCCGGTGATCTCCACCAGCGACCCGCACATGAACGCTGCTTCGTCCGACGCCAGGAAGGCCACCAGCGCGGCCACTTCTTCCGGTTTGCCAATACGCCCGAACGGCACCATGCGGTCGAGGTCGGCAATGGTGCGGCCCGAGCGCAGTACGCCTGCTTCCAGCATTGGCGTGTGGATCTCACCCGGGCATACGGCATTCACGCGGATTTTCTGCGGCGCGTAGTCGCGTGCCAGGTTCTGCGTGAACGAGGCCACCGCGGCCTTGGTCACGTTGTAGGCGATGTGCCCGGGCGCCGGGTACAGGCCCCACTGCGAGGCAGTGTTGACGATGGCGCCACCACCGGCTTCGATCATGCCCGGCAGCACGGCCCGGCACAGGTGGAACATGGCGTCCAGGTTGACGGCAAAGCTGCTGTGCCAATCGTCTTCGCTCAGGGCCAGCAGGTTACCGCGGCGGTTGATGCCAGCGTTGTTGACCAGCACGTCGATGCGCCCGAATTCGCTTGCAACCGCCTGCACCAGGCCACGGCAGGCCTCACCCGAGGCAATGTCCGCGGCCATCGCGCGGGCCTTGCCACCCGCTGCTTCGATGGCCTGGGCCACGGCCTGCGCCGCCTCGAGGTTGACGTCACTGACCACCACCGTGGCGCCTTCGCTTGCCAGCCTGCTGGCAATGGCGGCACCAATGCCTCCAGCACCACCGGTAACGATTGCCACTTTGTTCTCGAACCTGTTCATCGGCGACTCCTGTTTTGTTGTGTGCAGGGTTGCATGCAATCTAGTGAGTGGGCGTGCGAGTGTCAACAGGACTGATGGGATCAGCCCCGGCAACGTGGTGTGGATGCTTTGCGGGTCAGGCGATGGACATGCGCGCCGTCAGGTTCTGCTGCATGTAGTCGAGGAAGCGGCGCTGGAACAGCATGGTGTGTTCGTGCGCGGCGGCCTCGGCGGCGTCGGCGTCGCGGGCGGCAATGGCCTCGATGATTTCATCGTGGTCGCGGCCCAGGCGGTGGGCGCTGGCAGAGCTGACCACATGGTCGAAGTGCAGGTGCAGCAAGCGCTGGCCTTCGCCCAGCAGGCGCTCGTAGTAGTTGATGAAATAGGGGTTGCGGCCGGCGTGGGCAATGGCCATGTGGAAGGCCTTGTTCAGCTCGGACATGGCCTGGAAGTCACCACTGGTCACGGCCTTGAGGTAGGCAGCGTCGGCCTCGCGGATGGCGGCCAGGTCTTCTTCGCGGTGCTGGGTGGCGGCCAGGCGGGTGACGGCGCGCTGGATCAGGTCCAGGGCGGAGATGTAGTTGGGGAATTCCTCGATCTCGAACGGCGTTACCAGGGTGGTGCGGTTCGGCAGGATCACCACCAGGCCCTCGGTGATCAGGCGGGCCAGGGCATCGCGTACCGGCGAGCGGGACAGGCCGAACTGCGCGGCCAGCGAAACTTCGTCCAGCTGCACGCCCGGCTTGAGCTTGAGGGTGAGGATCTGTTTGCGCAGTTCTTCGTATATGTAGCGGCCGCTATGGCGTCGTGGTGCGCCTTCGGTATCGGTATCTTTGGCCATCATCAGGTCTCGGTTGGGCTCGCTCGTATCATACAGGCCGGCCCTTGTAGTTTTCACCCCGGCATGATCCGGGCCCCTGGAGCGGCCTTGTGTCGCGATGGGGCGCGCAGCGGCCCCGGCAATCTTCGCGGCGGCATCGAAACTTCGCGGCGGCATCGAAACCAGGGGCCGCTGCGCGCCCCATCGCGACACAAGGCCGCTCCTACAGGGTGTATGGGTCAGGAAATGCCGGCCCCCCATGTGTCGCTCAGCATGAAGCCCGCCGCCAGCGGGTCGTCCGGGTCCACGCCGAGCTGTTGCAGGCCATACAGCCAGGCCCGCCCGGTCACCCGTGGCAGTACCGCCGGGCGCCCGCCGACCTCGCCGTGGCCCAGCAACTCGACCTGGAACTGCCCGCCAATGGTCGAGCGCGATACCAGTTGATCACCGGCTTGCACCAACCCGCGTGCCGCCAGGGTGGCCAGGTTGGCCGAACTGCCGGTGCCGCACGGCGAGCGGTCGACCCGCCCCGGTGGCAGGGTGGTGCAGGTCTGGTAGGTGCGATCGTCCAGGCGGTTGCGGAACATCACGTAGGCCACTTCATTCACCGACGGCAGCAACGGGTGCTGGATGTCCAGCTGGCGGTTGATCACCTCCTTCAACGCCACGCCGGCATCGGCCAGGGCGCGGGCATGTTCCGGGGCGATCGACAGGCCGGTCTGCGCCACGTCGATCAGGGCGTAGTACACGCCGCCAAACGCCACATCGATCTTGAGGGTGCCGAACTGCTCGGTCTCGATGGCCAGGTCCAGGTGCTCGACGAAGGCGGGCACCATGTCCAGCGACACACTCAGGCAACGGCCGTCCGCGCACCGGGCGCGGGCGGTTACCAGGCCGGCGGGGGTGTCCAGCACCACCGTGGTCTCGGGCTCCTGCATCGGCACCATGCCCAGCTCCAGCAGGGCAGTGACCACGCAGATGCAGTTGCTGCCGGACATCGGGTGGGCCTTGTCCGCCTGCAGCACGATAAAGCCCGCGTGGGCTTCCGGGCGGGTTGGCGGCAGCAGCAGGTTGACCGACATCTGCAGGCAACCGCGCGGCTCCAGCGTTACCAGGCGGCGCAGGCTGTCATCCACCTCGTTGATGTAGTTCATCTTGTCCAGCATGCTGGCGCCGGGGATGCCCAGTACGCCGCCAGTGATGACCTTGCCGATTTCGCCTTCGCAGTGCACTTCGGCCAGCTGGAGGGTCTGTTTCCAACGCATGGGTGTTACCTCACTTGATGTACCAGCCCCAAGGCTGCTCGCTGTCGTAGCGGGTGATCTGCTTGGTTTCCAGGTAGTTGTTCAGGCCCCATTCACCCAGCTCGCGGCCAATGCCGCTCTGCTTGTAGCCGCCCCACGGTGCTTCGGTGAAGGTGGGCTGCGAGCAGTTGATCCAGACGATGCCTGCACGGAACCTGCGCGCCACGCGCTCGCAACGCTGCAGGTCTTTCGACATGACCGCGGCGCCCAGGCCGAAGCGCGAATTGTTGGCCGATCTTACCGCTTCTTCTTCGCTGTCGAACGGGCGGATGCATACCACGGGGCCGAAGATTTCCTCGTTCCACACCCAGCTGTCTTCTGGCACGTCGGCGAACACCGTGGGTTGCAGGTAGAAACCCTTGTCCAGGTGCGCCGGGCGTTCACCGCCGCATACCAGGCGTGCGCCTTCTTCCAGGCCGCGGGCAATGGCCTGCAGGGTGCCTTCGTACTGGCTGCGGTTGACCAGCGGGCCCAGCAGCACGCCTTGCTCCATGCCGTTGCCGATCTTGATCTTGCGGGTTTCCTCGGCCAGGCGAGCCAGCAGCGGCTCGTAGGCCGCACGCTCCACCAGCACGCGGGAGGTGGCCGAGCAGACTTCGCCCTTGTTCCAGAAGATGCCGAACATGATCCATTCGACAGCCTGTTCGATATCGCTGTCGGCGAAGATCACGAACGGCGATTTGCCGCCCAGCTCCAGGGTGACGTTCTTGATGTCCTGGGCGGCCGCCTGCATGATGCGGCTGCCCACCGGCACGCTGCCGGTGAAGGCCAGCTTGTCGACGCCAGGGTGCGCGGTAATTGCTGCCCCCACCGTGGAACCCGGGCCGGTGACGATGTTCAGTACCCCGGCTGGCAGGCCGGCTTCATCGGCGATACGCGCCAGCTCCAGGGCGGTCAGCGAGGTTTGCTCGGCGGGCTTGAGGATGATGCTGCAACCAGCGGCCAGGGCCGGGGCGATCTTCCACGAAGCCATCAGCATCGGGAAGTTCCACGGCACGATGGCACCGGCCACCCCGATTGGCTCCTTGCGCGCCAGCGAACTGAAGCGGTCGTCGGCCAGTGCCACCGGCTTTTCGCGCTGGGCATCCAGCTCTTCGGCCAGGTTGGCATAGAAGTCGAAGCAGCCGGCGGTGTCGCCGATGTCCCACATCGCTTCCGGGAATGGCTTGCCGTTGTCGCGTACTTCCAGCTCGGCCAGCGCTTCCTGGCGGGCACGGATGCCATCGGCGATCCTGCGCAGGCAGGCGCCGCGCTCGGCCCCGCTCAGGCGTGGCCACGGCCCCTCGTCGAAGGCTGCGCGGGCTGCCTTGACGGCAACATCGACGTCCGCAGCACAACCCGAGGCAACGGTGGCGATCAGGCTTTCGTCGCTTGGGTCATACGAATTGAAGGTGCTGCCATTGATCGGGCTGACCCACTGGCCATTGATGTAGAACTGGTCGTAGCGGTTCATGCGTTTCCTCCAAGGACGGCGAAGCGTCGGGCACTGAATGCAGAAAGATTCTGGGTTGGGCTGCGCCGGGCGGCGAGGTCGCTGACCAGGCGGCCGGTGGTGGCGCCAAGGGTGAGGCCGAGCTGGCCATGGCCGAAGGCCAGGATGGCGTTTTTCAGCCGTGGCGAGCGGTCGATCACCGGTTTGGTGTCGGGCAGGAACGGGCGGTAGCCGACGCCGAATTCCATGCCTTGGGTGTTCAGTTGCGGCAGTACGCGGCGGGCCTTTTCCATGATGATTTCGGCGCGCTTGAAATTGGGTTCGGCATTGGCGCCGGCAAACTCGATGGTGCCGCCGATCTGCAGGCCGCGGGTCATGGGGGCGAAGCAGAAGCCGCCGTCGGCGTAGATGACCGAGTGGCGGATTTCCACGCCCGGCTGTGGCAGTACCGCCTGGTAACCGGCGATGCCCGCCAGCGGGATGTTCACCCCGAGCGAGTCGAAGAAGGCGCGGGCGCCAGTGCCGGCGGCGACCACCAGCAACTCGGCGGGCACGCGTGCGCCGTCTGCCAGGGTGACGCCGGTGGCCTTGTCGTGGTGTTCGTCGATTTTCACCACGCGTTGGCGCACACGCACGCCACCTTGGGCAATGAAGCTTTCGGTGAGGGCGGCAATGAAGCCTTCGGTGTCGTTCACGGCGCGCCAGTCAGGGAACATCAGGCCATGCTGGAACTTGCCGGCCAGGGCCGGTTCCAGGTCGGCGATCGCGGCGCCGTCCAGCTCTTCGGAGCGGAAGCCCAGTTGCTTGCGCAGTTCCAGGTGCGGGCGTTCGTGTTCCAGGCCGGCGGGGGAATCGAACACCTCCAGGATGGGGCGGTCGCCGAGCAGGGTCTTGTCGGGGCAGGCCGCCAGCAGCGGTGCATAGTCTTCGTATACATGCTGGGTCAGGCGCGCCATGTCCTGGGCGATCTCGTTGATCTTCGACGGGCGGGCACAGGCCAGGAAGCGCATGAACCACGGCAGGATGCCGGGCAGGGCGCTGGGGCGCAGGGCCAGCGGGCCTTTCTGGTCAAGCAGCCAGCCGGGGATCTTCATCAGGATGCCGGGCTTGGACAGCGGGATGACTTCGCTGACCGCCATCTGCCCGCAGCTCCATTTGGCGGTGCTGTCGCCGGGGGCGGCGGGGTCGATGAGGGTGACCCGGTGGCCGTCGCGCTGCAGGTACAGCGCGCAGCACACGCCGACAATGCCGCCGCCGATGACTACAGCCTGTTGCGGTGAGGGGTGCGGGTTGTTCATGAGTGTGGCTCTTGTTCATCGATAAGGGGGGGGCGAGGGCTGCGCCCTCGTTCGCGGGCGCGCCCGCTCCCACAGGATCGCGCCGCTCCCTGTGGGAGCGGGCGTGCCCGCGAATGGGCCGCAAAGCGGCCCCTTGCATTTACTGCTGGGAGGCCTCGAACACCTTGCGGAATTCGGCCTTCTCCACATCGGTCAGCGGCAGCAGCGGGGCGCGGGCATTGCCGACCTTGAAGCCGGCCAGTTCGGCGCCGTACTTGACCTTCTGCACGAACTTGCCGCTTTCCAGGTTGGCCATGGCCGGGAACAGGCTGCGCATCACCTGCTGGGCACCACGGATATCGCCGCTGGTGAAGGCCTTGTGGAAGGCCACGACCTTCTCCGGGAAGATGTTGGCCGGGCCGCAGATCCAGCTGTCGGCGCCCCACAGGTAGAAGTCCAGGGCCTGGTCGTCGGAGCCGCAGGACAGCTGGATGCCTTTGTATTTTTCACCGATCTCGATGGCGCGCAACAGGTTGCCGCTGCTTTCCTTGATACCGATCACGCGCGGGTGCTCGTGCAGCGCGGCAATCACGTCCAGGCCCACTTCGACGTTGGTGCGGATCGGGTAGTTGTAGAGCACCACGTTGATCTCGGGGAAGGTCGAGAGGATGGTGTTGTAGTGGGCCAGCAGCTCTTCCTGGGACGGCAGCGCGTAGTAGGGCGGGGCGATCAGCAGGTTGTTGTAGCCGGCGTCGACGGTCTGCTTCACCTGCTCCAGCACTTCACGGGTACAGGAGCCGTTGGCGCCGGCGATCAGGGTGCCGCGCTCGCCGACCACTTCCTTGACGGTGGCCAGGATCTGCCGGCGTTCTTCGTTGCTCAGGGCGTAGTACTCACCGGTCGAGCCCAGTGGCACGAAGCCGCTTACGCCTGCGGCCAGCTGGTGTTCGAGGATCGCGGCCAGGGTGTCGTGGTCGACTTTGCCGGCGGCGTCGAACGGGGTGACCAGGGCGGGCAGGATGCCATTGAGTTTCATGTCGTAAGTCTCCTTGGGGAAGGTATCAGTAGGCGTAGCGACGAAGCAGGCGGCCCTCGACCACACCGACCAGGCGGGTGAGCGGGAAGGCCACCAGGAAATAGATGACGGCCACCGCCGAGAGGAACTCGACCGGGCGTGCCGTGCTGTTGGAAATGTTCTGGCCGACGAACATCAGGTCGGCGACCCCCACCGAGGAGATCAGCGCGCTTTCCTTGAACAGGCTGACCACGTTCGACAGCAGCGGCGGCACCGAGCGCAGCAGCGCTTGCGGGAACACCACGTACAGCACTTTCACCCGCGAGCTCAGGCCAAGGGCGACGCACGCATCGTGCTGTTCGCCGGCGATCGACTTGAGCGCGCCGCGGAAGGTTTCGCTGGTGATCGCGCCCATGTACAGGGTCAGGGCGATCAGCACCGACACGTACGGCGGGATGTCCAGGCCGAACACCACCGGGAAGCAGAAGAACACCCAGAACAGCTGGATCAGCAGCGGCGTGCCGCGGAAGAATTCCACGTACAGGGTCAGTGGCAGGCGCAGCAGCTTCAGCTTCACCTGGCGCAGCAGGCTGACCACGAAGCCCAGCAGGCTGCCCAGCAGCGCGCACACCGCGGTGAACGCCAGGGTCAGGGCCAGGCCCTTGAGCAGCACCGGCCAGTAGTGCAGAACAACCGAAAAATCGAGTGGCATGACGTTCTCCTCAGCGCTGTGCGGCCAGTTCCTGGCGCCGCTCGAACCACTGCACCAGCTGCGCGATCGGCAACGACAGGGCGAAGTAGATCAGCGCGATCAGGGTGTAGGTTTCCAGCGGGCGGTAGGCTTCGGTGGCCAGGCTCTTGCCCACGTACATCAGGTCGGCGACGGCAACGATGGCCACCAGCGCGCTTTGCTGCAGGGTGCCGATGCCGTTGGTGATCAACACCGGCAAGGCGCTGCGCAGCGCTTGCGGCAGCACCACGTACAGCGTGCGTTGCCAGCCTTTGAGGCCAAGAGCGATCGAGGCATCCAAGTGTTCGCGCGGCACCGCCTGCACACCGGCGCGGTAGGCCTCGGCGTTGAATGCCGTCAGGTTCAGCCCCAGGGCCAGGAAGCCCATGACGATCGGGTCGATGAACACGTCGAACAGCATCGGCACGCAGTAGAAGAACCAGACGATCTGCAGCAGCGCCGGGGTGCAGCGGAAGAACTCGATGAACAGCTGCGCCGGCCAGCGAATGAAGAACCAGCGGCTCAGGGTCATCAGACACAGCACGAAGCCGCAGGTCAGGCCGATCAGGTTCGAGACCAGGGCCAGCTCCAGCGTCACCTTCAGGCCGTCGAGCAGGGCCGGCAGGCTGCCGTTGAGAAAGTGGAAATCGAATTGGTAGTTCATCGCGGCGCCCTCAATCGAACTGCACGACCTTCTCGAGGAACTCACGCGTGCGTGTTTCCCGAGGCTGGGTGAAGATCTGCTCGGGGTGGCCTTGCTCCACCACCTTGCCGTTGGCGCAGAACACCACGCGGGTGGCGATATGCCGGGCGAAGTGCATGTCGTGGGTGACGATGATCATCGCCATCTTCTGCTCGGCCAGTTGCATCATCACGTTCTGCACTTCGATGACCATTTCCGGGTCGAGCGCCGAGGTGACTTCGTCGAACAGCATCAGGCGTGGTTCCAGCATCAGCGCCCGGGCGATCGCCACGCGCTGCTTCTGGCCGCCGGACAGCTGGCTGGGGTAGGCGTGCAGCTTGCTCTCCAGGCCCAGGCGGGCGAGGTAGGCGCGGGCCTTTTCGGTGGCTTCGGCTTTGCCCATGCCGTGCACCTTGACCGGTGCCAGGATCAGGTTGCCCAGCACCGACAGGTGCGGGAACAGGGTGTAGTGCTGGAACACCATGCCAATCTGCTTGTGCAGGGTTTCGTCCAGTGGCTTGCCCTGTTTGCGGCTGCCGTCGATGTAGGGCTTGCCCTGGAACTGGATGCTGCCGCCCTGGATGCCTTCCAGGCCCATCAGCACCCGCAGCAGCGAACTCTTGCCGCTGCCGGACGGGCCGATGATCACCAGGCGATCGTCGGCGCGCATGTCCAGGTTCATCTGGTCCATCACCACCAGCTGCTCGCTGTAGGCCTTGCGCACGCCGCGCAGCTGGATGAAGTCGCCGCCCAGGGCGGAATCCGGGGTGAGCGAAGCCTGTGGCTGGGCAGCCACCAAATGAGGAGTGGTCATTACAGTCGTCTCCGCGAGGGCGCCCTTGGCCGGGCCCCTCGGCATGTCAGCGGGAGTTACTGGGCTTTCTGGCCCGCGATGATCTGGGCCGAGGCCTTGTCCACCAGCTGGTCGATCTCGCCGCTGGCGCGGCGCTGGCTGAGGTAGGCATCAAGCTGGGCAAGGTCGGCGGCCGGGGTGCTGCGCGCCAGGGCGAACGACACGCCTTGCCTGGCCAGGGCCGGTACCGGCAGTACCTCCTTCGCCCAGCTGTTGGCCATGGCGAACAGGTGGTTGGTGTCGTTGGCGTCGGCCAGCACATCGGCGCGGCGCGACATCAGGGCCATGCGGGTTTCATCGGAGCCGGGCAGGCGCATCAGGGTGGCGTTCCTGATGGCGGCCGATACCGCCTTGTCGGCGGCGGTGCCGGAGATCACGGCGATGGTCACGCCGGGTTTGTCGTAGTCGGCCAGGTTGTTGCCGGCGCTGGCGAACTTGGGGTTCTTGCCATTGACCAGCAGCGAGATCTGGTAGTCGGTGGCCGCCACCGAGAAGGCCACCGCCTGGGCACGTTCTGGTGTCTGGTTGAGGGCCATGGCCATGTCCCACTTGCCGCTTTGCAGGCCGGCCACCTGGTTGTCCCAGCTGGTGTCGACGAACTGCGCCTTCACCTTGAGCACCTGCTCGGCAAAGTCGCGGCACAGGTCGACGAAGTAGCCGCTGTACTGCCCGGAGGCCGGGTCGCGCATCACATAGGGCGCCGCTACCGCCGCGCCGCAGCGCAGCACGCCGGCCTTCTGCACGGCTTGCCAGGTCTGGGTGTCGGCGTGGGCCGCGGGGTGCATCACAAGTGCCAGTGCTGCGGTGAGACAAGCGATGCCGCCACCGACTGTGCGGGAAAGGGACCGTGCCATTTTGAATCTCTCCGGTGATTTGTTCTTGTAGGCAGAAGAGCAAGCAAAAAATAGATCGCAGTGTGTTTTGTTGGATTCTGCAATGTGTGCAGCGTTGTATTCAGGCTATTCCCGAGTCGACGGAGCTGTCAACACGCGGCAAGGAATTTTTTGCAGGAGCAGAACTGCCCAAAACTGCGGGAACTTGCGCTATCCCTGTGGGAGCGGGCGTGCCCGCGAACACGGGCGAAGCCCGTGCCATCCACCGCGTCGCCAGCTTCGCGGGCACGCCCGCTCCCACAGGGGGGGGCGGGCAAGCTTTGGGTTTTGTGCAAGGGCTGTGAGGGGATGTACAGCTGGCGCTCAGGTCAGCTTCAGCTCATCGAGGAACCGTTCGAGAATCAGGTTCTGCCGCCGCCCTTTGCGGGTGGCGATGGCCAGCTTGGCGTCGAAGAACAGGCGGCCCGGGCCCAGCGGCGCCATCAGGCCTTTTTCCACCCAGGTGGCCGCGTAGTGGTCCGGCAGGAAGCCGATGTAGCTACCGGTAAGAATCAGGAAGGCGATGCCCTCGCGGTCGGTGGCGGAGGCAGCAAAGTTGAGCCGCTGGTGCAGGCCGATCGCCTTGGCGGTCATGCGGTAGGTCGGCACCACGGCGTCGGCCTGGGCCAGTTGCGCGTCAGTGACCGTGGCAGCGCTGGCGAACAGCGGGTGCTCATGGCTGCAGTACAGCTTGGAGCGTTCCTCGTACAGCAGGCTGTAGTCCAGCCCGGAAAGCGGCGCGATCAAGGGTACGGCGCCCACGTGCAGGCGGCCGTCCAGCAGGCCGCGCTCGATGTCGCCCGGGGTGCTCATGCTCAGGTTGATGCGCACGCCGCTGCCCTCGGCGCGCACTGCCTTGAGGGCGTGGGTGATGCGCATCCTGGGCTGGGTCACCAGGTTGTTGACGATTGCCACATTTAGGTCGCCGCGCAGATGCTGGTGCATCTGGTTCACCTCGCTGCGAAAGCCCTCGATGGCGGCCAGCACGGTTTCGCCGGCACGCAGCACCTCGCGGCCTTCGTCGGTGAGGGCGAAGCCCGCGCGCCCGCGCTGGCACAGGCGCATGCCCAGGCGCTTTTCCAGGTCGCCCATGTGCAGGCTGATGGCCGAGCGAGTAATCCCCAACACGCTCTCGGCGGCAGAAAAGCTGCCGCATTCGGCGACGGTCTTGAAGACCCGCAACAGCCGCAGATCGAAATCACTGACCTGATGCAAAGGCGTTTTCTTGGTCATGGGTGAGTTTTCCGATAACCGAACGTAAGTAAATGTAGATTTAACTTGTGTGATGCGAGGTACAGTCTAGGATGCAAGCATGCATACAAAATAGCATGCAGCTGTGCTGCCGTACCTTCCTGCCAACAACAACGACTATCAGTGAGGTCCACCATGCATCTTCCAGTTCCGTCTTCCCTCAAGGCACTCGTCATCGCCGCCGGCCTGTGTGGGGCCTTGCTCGCCCAGCCCGCCGCCCAGGCTGCAGAAACTTCGATATGGCAGGACGTGCAGAAAGCCGGTGTGTTGCGCTGCGGGGCGGCGGTGGCCGCGCCCTATGTGATGCGCGATGCCAAGACCGGCGACTACAGCGGTTACTTCGTCGACCTGTGCCGCGATTTCGGCGAGAAGGTGCTGAAGGTCAAGGTGGCCTTCGTCGACACCAACTGGGACAACCTGGTGGCCGGCCTGCAGAGCAGCAAGTGGGACCTGGCCATGGCCCTGAACCAGACGCCGGAGCGCGCGCTTGCCGTCGGTTTCAGCGTGCCGGCGACCGATTACCAGGTGTCGCTGCTGGTGAACAAGGACAACCCCAAGCTGGCTGAGGTGAAGGACGACATTGCCGCCCTCGACAAGCCGGAGGTGACCTTCACCGTGATGTCCGGTACCGCACAGGACAAGGCCATTTCCTCGGTGATTCGCAGCGGCAAGATCATGCGCCTGCCGGGCATGGATGAAGCGCGCCTGGCGGTGATGTCCAAGCGCGCCGATGTGCTGGTCGATGCCAGCGACACCAACCACCTGTTCGCCCTGGCCAACCCTGGCTGGACCCGCGAGATACTGCCCAAGCCGGCGCTAGCCAAGCAGGGCGTGTCGTTCGGCGTGCGCCGTGACATTTCCCCGGCAGACCTGCAGGTGTTGAACATCTACCTGTCGCAACGCCGCGAAACCGGCGATATCCAGCGGCTGGTCGACAAGGCTTCGCTCGAAGCCAACGCAGAGGTAAGCAGCAATGAGTGATCTCGCACGCCCCCTGGCCGGGCAGGCCGTGCTGGTGACCGGAGCTTCCGGCGGCATTGGTGCCGCGATTGTCGAGCGGTTGGTTGCCGAAGGTGCCAAGGCCCTGATCCATTACAGCCGCGATGCCCAGGGCGCCCGGCAACTGCTGGAACGCATTGGCGGCAACGGCTGGATCGTGCAGGGCGACCTCAGTGAAGAAAGCGGGCCGGAAAAGCTCTGGCAAGCCGCGCTGGAACTGGCGGGCGGGCGTATTCACGGGTTGGTCAACAATGCCGGTATCCGCAGCGAAATCCCGCTTGAAGCGCCTTCGGCGCAGTGGCGTGCGGCCTGGCGCCATGAGTTCCAGGTGAACTTCTTCGCCGCAGCCGACCTGTGCCGTGAAGCCGTGGCGCATTTCCGGGCCCATGGCGGCGGGCGCATCATCAACATGGCCAGCCGCGCCGCCCAGCGTGGCTATGCCGCCGATGCCCTGCCATACGGCAGCAGCAAGGCGGCACTGGTCAACCTGACCAAGTCGCTGGCGCGCAGTGTGGCCGGGGAGGGCGTGGTGGCGGTGGCCATTGCCCCGGGCTGGGTACGTACCGACATGGCCGAGCAATACATCGCCCAGCATGGCGAAGCCGCGGCGGTGGCGGATATTCCGGTCGGGCGCATGGCCAGCCCGGTCGAGATTGCCGAACTGGTGGCGTTTACCTTGCGGCCGTCGCAGGTGTCGCTGAACGGGGCGACGCTGGATGTGAATGGCGGGAGTTATATCCGTTGACCGTCTGAACAGCGGGAGACCCTGTGGGAGCGGGCATGCCCGCGAACACCGGCGAAGCCGGTGCCATACACCGCGTCGCATGCTTCGCGGGCATGCCCGCTCCCACAGGTACCGCGCAACTGCAAATGCTGATGATCGTTCATACATTTGTATGGCTGATGGCTCCGTCTATTGAAAATGGTCGATACCACCCCCCGCCAACCCCGCATAACCTCAGGCCAACACGCACTGGTCAGTACTGACTAAACGAAGCCTCTACACCAGTCGCAAACGCCAACGGGAAGCCACCAGCATGTCAGCGAAATCCGATTTGTCCCTGTTACCCAACAAACCGCTATGGTTTGCCCCGAGCGCGCCACGGGCCCGGCTGGACGGCGTGGCTGATGCCGATGTGGTGATCGTCGGTGCCGGGTACACGGGGTTGTGGACCGCCTACTACCTGCTCAAGAGCGACCCGTCGCTGCGCGTGGTACTGCTGGAAAAGAACGCCGTTGGCTTCGGCGCCTCGGGCCGCAACGGCGGTTGGGCCTCGGCGATCTTCCCGATTTCCCTGCACCGGGTGGAGCAACTGTATTCCCACCATGCGGCCTTGCACCTGCAGGCTGCGATGAACGCAACGGTCGACGAGATCGGCCGGGTGCTGGCGCTGGAAGGGGTCGATGCCGACTATGCCAAGCAGGGCTTCCTCTCTCTGGCCCGCAGCGCCCCGCAGATGGCGCGGGCGCGTGCGGCCGTGGAGTCCTCGGCGCGCTTCGGGCTGCCTGACCAGTGGCGAGTGCTGGAGGCTGCCGAAGCCCAGGCCCGGACCGGCGCCCAAGGCACCCTTGGCGGCCTCTACACCGAACACTGCGCGCTCATCCACCCCGGCAAGCTGGTGCGTGGCCTGGCCAAGCTGGTCGAAAGCCTGGGCGCGACAATTTACGAGCAGTCGGCGGTCACCCAGATGGCCCCGGGCGTGGTGCACACCGAACATGGTTCGGTACGTGCCGGCATGACCGTGCGGGCCACCGAAGCATTCACTTCGCAACAGCCGGGCAAGTCGCGTTTCGTCATCCCGCTGTATTCGCTGGTGCTGGCCACCGAGCCGTTGCCGCGAGAGCTGCTGGCCCGGCTCAACCTCGACCACCGCCTGGCGTTCAACGACATGCGCCACCTGCGCGTATACGGCCAGGTCACTGCCGAAGGCCGGCTGGTGTTCGGTGGCCGGGGCGCGCCCTACAAATGGGGCTCGAGCATGCCCGAGCAGGCCGACCTGGTGGACAGTATCCACGGCAAGATCCACGACACCCTGCTCGAATTCTTCCCGGCCCTGCGCGACGCCCGCATCACCCACCGCTGGGGTGGCGCGCTGGGTGTTTCCCGCGACTGGTGCCCCACCGTCAGCATCGACCGCAACCAGCGCATGGCCTGGGCCGGCAACTACGTCGGTGACGGCGTGGCCACCAGCAACCTGGCCGGGCGCATTCTGCGCAACCTGATTCTCGAGCGTGATGAAGACATCAACACGCTGCCCCTGGTCAACCACCGCTCGCCATCCTGGGAGCCAGAACCGCTGCGCTGGTTCGGCATCAACAGCGGCCTGGCTGCCGCGTCGCTCAGTGATCTGGAAGAGCGCTACACCCACAAACCTTCACGTACCGCGATGCTGCTGGAAAAGCTCACCGGCGCCCATTGAAAGGAGAAACCCCATGCCTTCGTTCACCATCATCAAGCACGCCGATATCAAGGCCCTGCCACTGAACCCTGCCGGTCAGCGTGCCGGCGCCGACAAGGGGGACCCGCAGATCGCCATCAGCAAGCAGGCCCCGGAAGCGGTCGGCAACCTCGGCGTATGGGAATGCCAGCCCGGCGGCTGGCCGGTGGTCGACCGCCCTGACACCGAGTTCACCTACATCATCTCCGGCAAGGCGCTGCTCACCGACGACAGCACCCGGGAGGTGGTGGAAGTGACCGGCGGCGACCTGATCATCCTGCCGCCAGGCTGGACCGGCCGCTGGGACGTGCTGGAAACCGTGCGCAAGGTCTACGCCATCTACTGACGCAACGCTGGCCCTTTGTACCTTGCTCGGCATTTGAAAGCTGGCGCGGTCCCTGTGGGAGCGGGCTTGCCCGCGAACACGGGCGAAGCCCGTGCCAACCACCGCGGTGCCTGATTCGCGGGCACGCCCGCTCCCACAGGGGCAGGCGCTCTATCAATGAATTACGGGAAAAATACAATGACCCAAACCATCATGAACTGGATCTCCGGCGCTCAGGCCGAGACCACCAGCGGCCAGCAACTGCCGGTCTACAACCCGGCCACCGGCGTGGTCACCGGCCAGGTGCAACTGTCTGCGCAAACGGACGTTGACGCCGCCGTCGCGTCGGCCAAGGCCGCTTTCCCGGCCTGGAGCAACCTCTCGCCACTGCGCCGTTCGCGGGTGCTGAACAAGTTCCTGGCGTTGCTCAACGAGCACCGCGACGACCTGGCCCGCATGATTACCGCCGAGCACGGCAAGGTGTTCACCGATGCCCAGGGCGAGGTGATGCGCGGCATCGAGATCGTCGAGTTCGCCTGCGGCGCACCGCAGCTGCTGAAAACCGACTTCACCGACCAGGTCAGCACCAACATCGACAACTGGACCCTGCGCCAGCCGCTGGGCGTGGTCACCGGCATCACCCCGTTCAACTTCCCGGTGATGGTGCCGATGTGGATGTTCCCGGTCGCTCTGGCCACCGGCAACACCTTCGTGCTCAAGCCCAGCCCGCTGGACCCGAGCCCGAGCCTGTTCATCGCCGAGCTGTTGAAGCAGGCCGGCCTGCCGGACGGCGTGTTCAACGTGGTGCAGGGCGACAAGGACGCGGTCAACGCGCTGATCGAGCACCCGGATGTGCAGGCGGTGTCGTTCGTCGGCTCCACGCCGATCGCCAACCACATCTACGAAACCGGTGCCCGCCACGGCAAGCGCGTGCAGGCGCTGGGCGGGGCGAAGAACCACCTGGTGGTGATGCCCGACGCCGACATCGATCAGGTGGTCGATGCCCTGATCGGTGCCGCCTATGGCTCGGCTGGCGAGCGTTGCATGGCGATCAGCGTGGCGGTGTTTGTCGGTGACGATACTGCCGAGAAGGTCATGCCCAAGCTGATCGAGCGTACCCGCGAGCTGAAAGTGCTGAACGGTACCAACCTCGAAGCCGAGATGGGCCCGATCGTCACCCGCGCGGCGCTGGAGCGCATCACCGGCTACATCGAGCAAGGCGTGAAGGAGGGCGCGAAGCTGCTGGTCGATGGCCGCAACTTCAACGGCCAGGCGGCTGGCGAAGGTTGTGGTGACGGTTTCTGGCTGGGCGGCACGCTGTTCGACAACGTCACCCCGGACATGCGCATCTACAAGGAAGAGATCTTCGGCCCGGTACTGGCCTGCCTGCAGGTGAAGGACTTTGCCGAAGCGGTCGACCTGATCAACGCCCACGAGTTTGGCAATGGCGTGAGCCTGTACACCCGCGACGGCCACATCGCCCGCGAGTTCGGCCGACGCATCCAGGTGGGCATGGTCGGTATCAACGTGCCGATCCCGGTGCCGATGGCCTGGCATGGCTTTGGTGGCTGGAAGAAGAGCCTGTTCGGCGACATGCATGCCTATGGTGAGGAAGGGGTGCGCTTCTACACCAAGCAGAAGAGCATCATGCAGCGCTGGCCGCAGGCGATTGCCAAGGGGGCGGAGTTCGCGATGCCGACCAGCCACTGAGGCATTCGGCTAGCTGACAGCAAACGGCCCCGCCCACGCAGCGGGGCTGTTTGCATTTCAGGGGGTACTAGCGATCAGTACTCCCAGAAGATCCGCTGCAGCTCCTTGCTGTCCTGGGTCTTGGTCATCGCCACCATCGCCAGGATCCGCGCCTTTTGTGGGTTCAGGTCATGGGCCACGACCCAGTCGTTCTTGTCATCCGGCTGTTCGGCGTTGCGCAGCACGAAACCACCTTGGTTGACGTGCGACGAGCGAATGATCTGCACGCCGTTCTTGCGCAGCTCCTGCAGCGCCGGCACTACCCGCGACGACACCGAACCGTTGCCGGTCCCGGCATGGATCAGTGCCTTGGCCCCATTCTGCGCCAGTGCCTTGTAGGCGGTGTCGGTGACGTTGCCATAGCCATAGGCGATGTCCACCTGCGGCAGGCTGCTGATCTGCTTGATGTCGAACTCGGAGTTGACCGTGTGGCGCTTGGCCGGCAGGCGGAACCAGTAGGATTTGCCTTCCACCACCATGCCCATCGGGCCCCAGGCGCTCTTGAAGGCCTCGGTCTTGATGTTGAGCGCCTTGCTCACATCGCGGCCGGACTGGATCTCGTCATTCATGGTCACCAGCACGCCCTTGCCGCGCGACTGCTTGTCGCTGGCCACGGCCACGGCGTTGTACAGGTTGAGCATGCCGTCAGCGGACATGGCGGTGCCCGGGCGCATCGAACCGACGACCACGATCGGCTTGTCGGTCTTTTCCACCAGGTTGAGGAAGTAGGCGGTTTCTTCCAGGGTGTCGGTGCCGTGGGTGATGACGATACCGTCCACGTCCTTGCTCTCGGCAAGTTCGGCAACGCGTTTGCCCAACTTGAGCAGGTCGTCATTGGAGATGCTCTCAGAGGCGATCTGCATGACCTGCTCGCCGCGCACGTTGGCCACGTTGGCCAGTTCCGGTACGCCGGCGATCAGCTTGTCGACGCCCACCTTGGCGGCCTGGTAGGTGGCGCTGTTAGCGGCGCTGGCGCCGGCACCGGCAATGGTGCCGCCGGTGGCAAGAATGACCACGTTGGCCAGCTTCTGCTGGGTTTCGGCTTCTTTGGCCGAAACGGTGGTTGGCAGCACCAGCAGCAGGGCGAGTGCGCTGGGGGCGAAGGTTTTCAGTGCGGCATTCATCGTTATTGTTCTCTCTCTTCCTAATGAGATGGTTGTTTTGTCGCACAGGGTGCAAGGCAGGTTTCGTACCAGTTGCGCGCACGGGCCTTGTGGGAGCGGCCTTGTGTCGCGAAAGGGGCGCGCAGCGGCCCCGGATCCCGGCGCAACAACACACACTGCCGGGGCCGCCTTGCGGCCCTTTCGCGACACAAGGCCGCTCCCACATGCGGGGGTGTGTCATTCGAGATTCCGAACAAACGTAGGAAAAGACGTTCGGCTTTTCGGAAAAAATCCGGATAAACTGCCCCAGGCTCGACTTGACCTCCCACAGCCAAACGGATTTGACAAACCCCGGTCCTGTTTCCATAGTTAGGCAGCGCAAACGTTTGCGATCCGACAAAAAACACAAGATCCGGAGTCATCGTCCATGAAACTGCCGTTCCCCGGTCGTCTGCTGGCCCTCGCGGTCATTTCCTCGCTGTCCCTGGCCCTGCCGTTTTCGGCCGCCCACGCCGAAGACAAGCCCAAGGTCGCCCTGGTCATGAAGTCGCTGGCCAACGAGTTCTTCCGCACCATGGAAGACGGCGCCAAGGACTACCAGAAAGCCCACGCCGATGAATTCGAGCTGATCGCCAACGGCATCAAGAACGAGACCGACACCGGCGAGCAGATCCGCATCGTCGAGCAGATGGTCAACGCGGGCGCCAAGGCTCTGGTCATTGCCCCGGCCGACTCCAAGGCGCTGGTATCGGCGGTGAAGAAGGCCATGGACCAGGGCGTGGTGGTGATCAACATCGACAACCGCCTGGACCCTGAACTGCTCAAGAGCAAAGGCATCAGCGTACCCTTCGTGGGCCCCGACAACCGCAAGGGCGCGCGCCTGGTTGGCGACTACCTGGCCAACGAGAAGCTCAAGGCCGGCGACCAGGTCGGCATCATCGAAGGCGTGCCGACCACCACCAACGCCCAGCAGCGTACCGCCGGCTTCAAGGACGCCATGGAGGCCGCGCAGATCAAGATTGTCTCGGTGCAGAGCGGCAATTGGGAAATCGACAAAGGCAACGCCGTCGCCGCCTCCATGCTCAACGAATACCCCGACCTGAAAGCCTTGCTGGCCGGTAACGACAGCATGGCCCTGGGCGCCGTGTCGGCCGTGCGTGCCGCCGGCAAAGCCGGCCAGGTGCAAGTGGTGGGCTACGACAACATCAACGCCATCAAGCCGATGCTCGCCGATGGCCGCGTGCTCGCCACCCTCGACCAGGCGGCCAGCCAGCAGGCGGTGTATGGCATCCAGGCGGCGCTGAAAATGGTCAAGGGCGAGAAGCCTGACGTGGATGCCGACAACGTCATCCAGACCCCGGTCCAACTCATCACCAAGCCCTGATCGCTGGCAGGAGAAACGGCCATGCCTGCATCGGCCAATGAAGTGGTGCTCGCCGCCAGCGGCCTGGGCAAGACCTACGCCCAGCCCGTGCTCGGCGAGGTCAGCCTGAACCTGCGGGCCGGCGAAGTGCTGGCGCTGACCGGTGAGAACGGCGCCGGCAAGAGCACCCTGTCCAAGCTCATCAGTGGCCTGGAAACGCCCACCACCGGGCACATGCACTACCGCGGCCAGGCCTACGCGCCTGGCAGCCGCAGCGAGGCCGAGCGCCTCGGTGTGCGCATGGTCATGCAGGAGCTGAACCTGCTGCCCACGCTGACCGTGGCGGAAAACCTGTTCCTCGACAACCTGCCCGGCCGCTTTGGCTGGATCAGCCAAAAGCGCCTGCGCCAACTGGCCACGGCCGCCATGGCCCAGGTCGGCCTCGACGCCATCGACCCGGACACCCCGGTCGGCGAGCTGGGCATCGGCCACCAGCAGATGGTCGAAATCGCCCGCAACCTGATCGGCGATTGCCATGTGCTGATCTTCGATGAACCCACCGCCATGCTCACCGCGCGCGAGGTGGAGCTGCTGTTCACCCAGATCGAGCGCCTGCGCCAACGTGGCGTGGCCATCGTCTACATCTCACATCGCCTGGAAGAACTGCAGCGCGTGGCCCAGCGCATCGTCGTGCTGCGCGACGGCAAGCTGGTGTGCGACGAGCCGATACAGCGCTACAGCAGCGCCGAGCTGGTCAACCTGATGGTCGGCCGCGAGCTGGGCGAGCATATCGACCTGGGCCGCCGGCAGATCGGCGCGCCGCTGCTCAAGGTCGACAAGCTCAGCCGTGCCGACAAGGTGCGTGAAGTGTCGTTCGAGGTCAGGGCAGGGGAGATCTTCGGCATCTCCGGCCTGATCGGTGCCGGCCGTACCGAGCTGTTGCGCCTGATCTACGGCGCCGACCGTGCCGACAGCGGCAGCATTGCCCTCGGCCAGCCACCGCAGGTGGTCACCATCGACTCGCCCAAGGCTGCCGTGCAGGCCGGTATCGCGCTGATCACCGAAGACCGCAAAGGCGAGGGCCTGCTGCTGACGCAGTCGATCAGCGCCAATATCGCCCTGGGCAACCTCGGCGCGGTATCACGGGCCGGAGTGCTCGATGGCGAAGCCGAAGCGGCCTTGGCCGAGCGCCAGATCAAGGCCATGCGCATTCGCAGTGCCGGCCCGCAGCAGGTGGTGGGCGAGCTGTCTGGCGGCAACCAGCAGAAGGTGGTGATCGGCCGCTGGCTGGAGCGCGATTGCCAGGTGCTGCTGTTCGACGAGCCCACCCGTGGCATCGACGTCGGCGCCAAGTTCGACATCTATGGCCTGCTGGCCGAGCTGGCGCGCCAGGGCAAGGCCCTGGTGGTGGTGTCCAGCGACCTGCGCGAGCTGATGCTGATCTGCGACCGTATCGCCGTGCTGTCGGCCGGTCGCCTGATCGACACCTTCGAGCGGGACCATTGGAGCCAGGACCAGCTGCTGGCCGCGGCCTTTGCCGGTTATCAGAAACGTGACGCACTGCTGCATGACGCAGCTCCCAGGATGGATGCATGAAAACCACCCCGCTCGACAGCGAAGGCGCCGCACCGGTGCGCCGCAGTGGCACCTATCTTGGCCTGGGTACCTACCTGGGCCTGGCCGGCGCCTTGCTGGCGATGATCGTGCTGTTCTCGTTCCTCAGCAGCCACTTCTGGTCGTACACCACCTTCAGTACCCTGGCCAACCAGATCCCCGACCTGATGGTGCTGGCGGTGGGCATGACCTTCGTACTGATCATTGGCGGCATCGACCTGTCGGTGGGCTCGGTGCTGGCGCTGGCAGCCTCGACGGTCAGCGTGGCGATCCTCGGCTGGGGTTGGGGCGTGCTGCCTTCGGCCTTGCTGGGCATGGCCGTGGCCGCGCTGGCTGGCAGCATCACCGGCGGCGTCACTGTGGCCTGGCGCATTCCGTCGTTTATCGTTTCGCTCGGGGTGCTGGAAATGGCCCGCGGCCTGGCCTACCAGTTCACCGACTCGCGCACCGCCTATATCGGCGATGCCTATGCCTGGTTCTCCAACCCCATCGCATTCGGCATCTCGCCGGCGTTCATCATCGCCTTGCTGGTGATCGTGCTGGCCCAGTTGGTGCTGACCCGCACGGTGTTCGGCCGCTACCTGATCGGCATCGGCACCAACGAAGAGGCCGTGCGCCTGGCCGGTATCGACCCGCGCCCGTACAAGGTGCTGGTGTTCGCCCTGATGGGCTTGCTTGCCGGCCTGGCCGCGCTGTTCCAGATCTCGCGCCTGGAGGCCGCCGACCCCAATGCCGGCTCCGGCCTGGAGCTGCAGGTGATCGCCGCCGTGGTGATTGGCGGCACCAGCCTGATGGGCGGGCGTGGCTCGGTCATCAGCACCTTCTTTGGCGTGCTGATCATTTCGGTGCTGGCTGCAGGGCTGGCGCAGATCGGTGCCAGCGAACCGACCAAACGCATCATCACCGGGGCGGTGATCGTCATCGCCGTGGTGCTCGACACTTACCGTAGCCGGCGTGCAGGCCGGCGGAACTGAAAACATGGCAACCATCAAAGACGTCGCGGCACTGGCGGGCATTTCCTACACCACTGTGTCCCATGTGCTGAACAAGACCCGGCCGGTCAGCGAGCAGGTGCGGCTGAAAGTCGAAGCCGCCATCGCTGAGCTCGACTACGTGCCCAGCGCCGTGGCCCGCTCGCTGAAGGCGCGCAGCACGGCCACCATCGGCTTGCTGGTGCCCAACAGCGTCAACCCGTACTTCGCCGAACTGGCGCGGGGCATCGAAGACGCCTGCGAGCGCAACGGCTACTGCGTGATCCTGTGCAACTCCGACGACAACCCGCAGAAACAGCGCAGCTACCTGCGTGTACTGCTGGAAAAACGCATCGACGGCCTGGTGGTGGCTTCGGTAGGCCAGGACAGCGACCTGCTGCAAAGCCTGACTGGCGTGCGCACGCCCATGGTGATCGTCGACCGCGAACTGGATGGCGTCGATGCCGACCTGGTGCGCATCGACCACGAGCAGGGCGCCTACCTGGCCACCCGTCACCTGCTGGAGCTTGGCCACCGCGACATCGCCTACATCGGCGGCCCCGCCGAGACCGGGGTCACCCAGCTGCGCCTGAGCGGCTTCCGTCGCGCCATGGCCGAGGCCGGCGCAGCGGTGCTGGGCGACCGCGTGCTGCACTGCGACTTCACCAGCCCGGGGGGGCATGCGGTGGCAACCCGGTTGCTGGAGGGCAAGCGGCCCACGGCGATCTTCGCCGGCAACGACATGATCGGCTTCGGCGTGCTGCGCGCCGCGGCCGAACGCAATATCAACGTGCCCGGCGAGCTGTCGGTGATCGGCTTCGATGACATCGAACTCAGCCGCTATGTGTACCCACCGTTGACCACGGTGGGCCAGTCGATCCGCGAGTTGGGCGAGAGCGCCGCGTCGCTGTTGCTGGCGCGTATCGGCACACCCCGGCAGGGCGCGGCGGAGCAACGCATCGTCGCCCCGCGCATCGTGCTGCGCGAGTCCACCGGGCCGCGCCCGGACCTGTTCAACGATTACCGCTAACGCTAAGGAAATGTCATGAGTGCCAAGGTCGTGGTAGTCGGTAGCCTCAACATGGACCTGGTGGCCCGCGCCCAGCGCCTGCCCCGGGCCGGCGAAACACTCCCCGGCGAAAGCTTTTTCACCGTGCCGGGCGGCAAGGGGGCCAACCAGGCGGTGGCCGTGGCGCGCCTGGGCGGCAGCGTGGCGATGATCGGCAACGTTGGTGACGATGATTATGGCCGGCAACTGCACCGGGCCTTGTATGTGGAAGGCATCGACTGCCAGGGCGTCAGCACCTGCCAGGGCGTGTCCAGCGGTGTGGCGCTGATCACCGTGGATGCCGCCAGCCAGAACTGCATCGTCATCATCCCCGGTGGTAACGGCCTGCTGACGCCGCAGTCGGTGCAGCGGTTCGATGCGCTGCTGCAGGCGGCCGAGGTGATCATCTGCCAGCTGGAAGTACCGGCCGACACCGTGGCCTGGACCCTGGCCCGGGGGCATGAACTGGGCAAGCGGGTGATCCTGAACCCGGCGCCGGCGACCGGCCCCTTGCCGGCGGGCTGGTTCGCCCACATCGACTACCTGACGCCCAACGAAAGCGAGGCCGAAGCCCTGACCGGCGTGGCGGTGACTGACCTGGACAGTGCCCGACGTGCCGGCGAATGCTTGCTGAAACTGGGCGCGGGCAAAGTGATCATTACCCTGGGCGCGCAAGGGGCCTTGCTGGTCACCCCTCAGGGCCACCAGCACTTCCCCGCGCCGGTGGTGCAGCCGCTGGACACAACGGCAGCCGGCGATACCTTCATCGGCGGCTTTGCCGCTGGCCTGGTGCGCGGCCTGGAGGAGGGCGAAGCCATCGCCTTCGGCCAGCGCGCCGCGGCCCTGTCGGTTACCCGCGCCGGTGCCCAGCCGTCGATTCCCTACCTGGCGGAGCTTGCGCCATGAAGAAGACCCCACTGCTGAACGTCGCCCTGTCGCGGACCATCGCCGGCATGGGGCATGGCGACATCCTGGTGATCGGCGATGCCGGGCTGCCGGTGCCGCCGGGCGTCGAACTGATCGACCTGGCCGTCACGCCCGGCCTGCCGGATTTCGCCAGCGTGTTGCGGGTTGTGCTGAGCGAGTTGCAGGTAGAGCGCCACGTGCTGGCCGAAGAGATGCAGAAAGTGGTGCCACCGGCGCTGGTCGAGATCGAGCGGCTGAAGGGCAAGCTGGGCAAGCGCGAATGGCTGAGCCATGAAGATTTCAAGGAGTTGTCACGCAGTGCCCGTGCGGTAGTGCGCACCGGCGAGTGCCAGCCCTACAGCAACATCGCGCTGATTTCCGGCGTGACTTTCTGAAGGTGGGGGCTGCGCCCCCGAATCGCCGGCAAGCCAGCTCCCACAGGTACTGCGCAATGCTTGAGGCCGATGCAGTACCTGTGGGAGCTGGCTTGCCGGCGATTGGGCCGCAAAGCGGCCCCAGAAACCACCACCCAGGCAACAGGAGTGCCACCCATGCTCAAACCCCTGCTACAAGGAATCGCCCTCATGGCCGCAGCCACCACCCTCCAGGCCGCCCCCATCGACCTGATCATCGACACCGACCCCGGCGCCGACGACGTGGTCGCGCTGTTCCTGGCCATGGCCTCGCCCGACGAGCTCAACATCCGCGCCATCACCACCGTGGCCGGCAACGTGCGCCTGGAAAAAACCTCGCGCAACGCCCGCCTGGCCCGCGAATGGGCCGGCCGCGAAGACATCCCCGTGTACGCCGGCGCCGCTCGCCCGCTGGTGCGCAAGCCTATCTACGCCGCCGACGTGCACGGTGAAGAAGGCCTCACCGGCATCCAGGTCCACGAACCGAAAGCGCCGCTGGCCCAGGGCAATGCCGTGCAATACCTGGTCGACACCCTTGGCACCGCCAAGCCCCACAGCATCACCATCGCCATGCTCGGCCCACAAACCAACCTGGCCCTGGCGCTGATCCAGCGCCCGGACATCGCCAAAGGCATCAAGCAGGTGGTGGTCATGGGCGGTGCCCATTTCAACGGCGGCAACATCACCCCAGCGGCGGAATTCAACCTCTATGCCGACCCACATGCCGCCGAAGTGGTGCTGGCCAGCGGTGTGCAACTGACCTACCTGCCGCTGGACGTCACCCACAAGCTGCTGACCAGCGATGCCCGCCTCAAGCAACTGGCGGCGGTGAACAACCAGGCCAGCAAACGGGTGGTGGATATCCTCAACGCCTACATCACCCACGACATGGACCTGTACGGCATGCCCGGCGGCCCGGTGCACGACGCCAGCGTCATCGCCTACCTGCTCAAGCCCGAGCTGTTCAGCGGCCGGCGTATCCATATGAGCATCGACAGCCGCGAAGGCCCCAGCTTCGGCCAGACCCTTGCCGACTGGTACGGCGTGCTCAAGCAGCCAGCCAACGTGATGTGGGTGGAGGAGGGCGATGCCCAGGGCCTGTTCGACCTGCTCAGCGCCCGTTTGGCGCGATTGGAATAGCCGTGTGCGGTGCGTAGCGCTCGAACACCTGGTCGAAGAAGCTGCGTGCCGCCTCGGCGCCGCGATCGCGCACCAGCAGGTCGATGGCAATCAGCAGCAACTCCTCCGGCGTGCCAGGGCTGTACGCGCTCTGGCCTTCGGCCCATTTGACCTTGATATCGGCTTCGATGCTGTGGCTGCTCATGAAAGGCTCTCGCTTGGGGCCCGGGACGAAGGGGCGAACACCTGACCCTGGTGTTCGATGGAGGCGGGGTGCGCTCCACTTCTTGCACTAAATCATGACTTTGCGTCAGTGACCTTGCGGCTTAAGCATATGGCAAACGCAGCGGGTTGTGCAAAATCCGGTCACGATTGCGTTTTCGCCTCGGCTGGCGAGTTCAGGCAGACTTGACCGGTTTTGCAACAAAAGATGAGCGGAGCTGTCGGATCAGACAGTTCCCGGACCGATTTAGGAGGCTTCATGTTCCGTACCCGTGCTTACCTGGCAACCCTGGCGGTGGCTGCTGTCCTGGCTGGTTGCAGCACTGGTGGCAATTCTGCTGGTGGCGCTGCGCCAGCCACGCCGGCAGGCAACGATGGCCGCTGCGAAGCCAGCGGCGCCGATTTCGCCATTGGCAAGCCCGCCAGCGCCGAGCTGCTGGAGCAGGCGCGCAAGGCCAGTGGCTCGCAGATGGCCCGCATTCTCAAGCCGCATGATGTGGTTACCCTGGAGTACCGCTCCGAGCGCTTGAACTTGAATGTGGACGAGCAGGGCAAGGTGGTTCGCGTCAATTGCGGTTGACCTTACTGGCCTCATCGCTGGCAAGCCAGCTCCCACAGGTGCGACGCCGCTGGTGAGGCCTGTGCTGGACCTGTGGGAGCTGGCTTGCCGGCGATGAGGCCGGTAAAGGCAACAGATGCCATAAAAAAACCCGCCACAAGGGCGGGTTTTTTTACAGCTATCCGAATTACTCCGGACGAACCTGTGCAGCCTGCATGCCCTTCTGGCCGCGCTCGGCGACGAAGGAAACAGTCTGGCCTTCTTTCAGGCTCTTGAAGCCGTCAGATTCGATGGCCTTGAAGTGAACGAACAGGTCGTCGCCGCCGCCTGCTGGGGTGATGAAGCCGTAGCCTTTCTCATCATTGAACCATTTGACGGTGCCTTGTTGGCGATTGGACATGGGTGAATCTCCAGAACATTTAGTTTTTTCAGTGGTGCAATGCGGCCGAGGCTACGGAGCACGGAACACATCATAGTCTAATTCTGCGCATCTAGCGCCTTTTACCTTCGCAGGATATTGATCCAGCTCAAAGAATGGCTGGTCTGCTCTGGCTTTAAGGTTTCAGCTCTTCGGTGCGCAGGCCTGTTTCACGACCGTCTGGGCCTTCTGCATCAGCTTGGCGTCCACGCCATCGTTGCTGTCGAGGTCGGCGATCTCAGCGTCGGTGAAATTCTTTTTGATGGCTTGGGCGCCACAGTCGCAGTGTTTTTTCGCGGTCGCAGCATCAACGCCCTGGCCGCTGGCCACCTGCGTGCACTGGGCCATGTAGCCAGCCTCCTTTCCGGGCGGGAAGTTGCCGGCGTTCGCAGCCATGGGCAGCAGCAGGGCCCCAGCAGCCGCCAGGGCCAGAAGAGACGGAACTCGCATAACCAGTTACTCCTTGGGTTAAGGTCTCATCAAGAGTAGGTTGCTTCCCAAGGTCTGATAGGAATTTTTCCGTGTAAGTTCAGCTGAAGTCTGTAATTTCCAAATATTTCTGCCTGGCGTGCAACCCGCGTGCTAGCATGCCCGGCTTGCAGCTGACAACTTGCAGCCTGCAGCTATCTTTTTTCTTTCCAGTCACTCTGGTTCGTCCCTGGCAAGCCGAAAGGCTTCTGCCACTGTGAGGCAGGCTTCCCGTTGCGGGAAGGCAGGTCGGATCTTGTACTGGCTCATCCCAACCCACGTGACCTTTGGTAGGGGTCACCACTAGGAGAGGAGGCGCCATGCCCGTTATTACTCTTCCCGATGGCAGTCAACGTTCGTTCGATCATGCCGTATCCGTAGCCGAAGTCGCCGCCTCCATTGGCGCCGGCCTGGCCAAGGCCACCGTGGCCGGCAAGGTCGACGGCAAACTGGTCGATGCCTGCGACCTGATCAGCAACGACGCCACCCTGCAGATCATCACCCCTAAAGATGAAGAGGGACTGGAGATCATCCGTCACTCGTGCGCCCACCTGGTCGGCCACGCAGTGAAACAGCTGTACCCGACCGCCAAGATGGTGATCGGCCCGGTCATCGATGAAGGCTTCTACTACGACATCGCCTACGAGCGCCCCTTCACCCCTGAAGACATGGCCGCCATCGAAAAGCGCATGATGGAGCTGATCGACAAGGACTACGACGTCATCAAGAAGGTGACCCCGCGCGCCGAAGTCATCGACGTGTTCAAGGCTCGTGGCGAAGACTACAAGCTGCGCCTGGTCGAAGACATGCCGGACGAGCAGGCCATGGGCCTGTACTACCACGAAGAATACGTCGACATGTGCCGTGGCCCGCACGTGCCGAACACCCGCTTCCTCAAGGCATTCAAGCTGACCAAGCTGTCCGGCGCCTACTGGCGCGGTGATGCCAAGAACGAGCAGCTGCAACGCGTGTACGGCACCGCCTGGGCCGACAAGAAGCAGCTGGCGGCATACATCCAGCGCATCGAAGAAGCCGAAAAACGCGACCACCGCAAGATCGGCAAGCAGCTCGACCTGTTCCACCTGCAGGAAGAAGCGCCGGGCATGGTGTTCTGGCACGCCAACGGCTGGACCGTGTACCAGGTACTCGAGCAGTACATGCGCCAGGTCCAGCGCGTCAACGGCTACCAGGAAATCAAGACCCCGCAGGTTGTCGACCGCATTCTCTGGGAACGTTCCGGCCACTGGTCCAACTACGCCGAGAACATGTTCACCACTTCTTCGGAGAGCCGTGACTACGCGGTCAAGCCGATGAACTGCCCGTGCCACGTGCAGGTGTTCAACCAGGGCCTGAAGAGCTACCGCGACTTGCCGCTGCGCCTGGCCGAGTTCGGTGCCTGCCACCGTAACGAGCCGTCCGGCGCCCTGCACGGCATCATGCGCGTGCGTGGCTTCGTGCAGGACGACGCGCACATCTTCTGCACCGAAGAACAGGTGAAGAAAGAAGCCGCCGACTTCATCAAGCTGACCCTGGACGTGTACAAGGACTTCGGCTTCACCGACATCGCCATGAAGCTGTCGACCCGCCCGGCCAAGCGCGTGGGTTCCGAAGAGCTGTGGGACCGTGCCGAAGGCGCACTGGCCGACGCCTTGAACGAATCGGGCCTGGAGTGGGAATACCAGCCGGGCGAGGGCGCCTTCTACGGCCCGAAGATCGAGTTCACCCTGCGCGACTGCCTCGGCCGTAACTGGCAGTGCGGTACCCTGCAGTACGACCCGAACCTGCCAGAACGCCTGGATGCCAGCTATATCGCCGAAGATAACAGCCGAGTTCGCCCGGTCATGCTGCACCGCGCCATCCTCGGTTCGTTCGAGCGCTTCATCGGCATGCTGATCGAGCACTACGCTGGTGTGTTCCCGGCCTGGCTGGCCCCCACCCAGGCCGTGATCATGAACATCACCGACAAGCAGGCCGATTTCGCCCTCGAGGTGGAAAATACCCTGAACGGTAGCGGTTTCCGTGCCAAGTCGGACTTGAGAAATGAGAAGATCGGCTTTAAAATCCGCGAGCATACTTTGCTCAAGGTCCCGTACCTTTTGGTTATAGGGGATCGCGAAGTCGAAACGCAGACCGTCGCCGTACGCACCCGTGAAGGCAAAGACCTCGGCTCCATGCCGGTGGCTGAATTCACGCAGCTGCTCAACAGCGCTGTTGCCCAGCGCGGTCGCCTAGAATCGGAGTAATGACTATTAAGCGTGAAATGAGAAACGATAAACGAACTGCACCGAAAGCCCCGATCAACGAGAATATCTCGGCACGCGAGGTTCGGTTAATTGGCGCTGACGGCGAGCAGATTGGCATCGTCTCGATTGATGAAGCGCTTCGTATCGCTGATGAAGCGAAGCTGGATCTGGTGGAAATCTCTGCAGACGCGCAACCGCCCGTCTGCAAGGTGATGGACTACGGCAAGCACCTCTTCGAGAAGAAGAAGCAGGCCAACGAAGCCAAGAAAAACCAGAAGCAGATCCAGATCAAAGAAATCAAGTTTCGTCCAGGGACGGAAGAAGGGGATTACCAGGTAAAACTACGCAACCTGGTACGTTTCCTTACCGATGGGGACAAGGCCAAGATCTCTCTGAGATTCCGCGGCCGTGAGATGGCCCACCAGGAGCTGGGCATGGAGCTGTTGAAGCGGGTCGAAGCCGACCTCGCCGAATACGGCTCCGTTGAGCAGCATCCGAAGATGGAAGGACGCCAGCTTATGATGGTCATCGCCCCCAAAAAGAAGAAGTAATCTCCCGGGCACGGCAGGCCTGATGATTATTGTGTAATTTTATCGAATGCGGAGTTCCAACATGCCAAAAATGAAAACCAAGAGCGGTGCTGCGAAGCGCTTCCTGAAGACCGCTTCCGGCTTCAAGCACAAGCACGCTTTCAAGAGCCACATCCTGACCAAAATGTCGACCAAGCGTAAGCGTCAACTGCGCGGTGCCAGCCTGCTGCACCCGTCTGACGTGGCAAAAGTCGAGCGCATGCTGCGCGTACGTTAATTCTGGTTTAGATAGAGGAAGTTACTCATGGCTCGTGTTAAGCGTGGCGTCATCGCTCGTAAGCGTCACAAGAAAATTCTGAAACTGGCTAAAGGCTACTACGGTGCACGCTCGCGCGTATTCCGCGTTGCCAAGCAGGCTGTCATCAAGGCAGGTCAATATGCCTACCGTGACCGTCGTCAGAAGAAGCGTCAGTTCCGCGCACTGTGGATCGCTCGTATCAACGCCGGTGCCCGCACCAACGGTCTGTCCTACAGCCGTCTGATTGCTGGCCTGAAAAAGGCTTCGATCGAAATCGACCGTAAGGTTCTGGCCGATCTGGCAGTGAACGAAAAAGCGGCGTTTGCTGCGATTGTCGAGAAAGCTAAAGCCGTTCTGGCTTAAGTACCCGCGACAATCACCCGGCGGCGCTAGCGCCGTCGGGCATTGAACGTCATCGATAGGGGAAGAGCCTTCAAAGCTCTTCCCCTATTTTCGTATCTGGAGTCTGTACATGGAAAACCTGGATGCGTTGGTCTCCCAAGCCCTAGAGGCCGTGGAGCGCGCTGAAGACATCAATACCCTGGAACAGATCCGGGTGAATTATCTCGGCAAGAAAGGCGAGCTGACCCAGGTGATGAAGACCCTGGGCAACCTGCCAGCCGAAGAGCGGCCGAAAGTCGGCGCGCTGATCAACGACGCCAAAGAGCGCGTCACTGTTGTGCTCAATGCCCGCAAGGCCGCCTTCGAAGAAGCCGAGCTCAGCGCTCGCCTGGCTGCCGAATGCATTGACGTCACCCTGCCAGGCCGCGGCCAGGCCACCGGTGGCCTGCACCCGATCACCCGTACACTCGAGCGCATCGAGCAGTTCTTCACCCACATCGGCTACGGCATTGCCGAAGGCCCAGAGGTGGAAGACGACTACCACAACTTCGAAGCGCTCAACATCCCAGGCCACCACCCGGCCCGGGCGATGCACGACACCTTCTACTTCAATGCCAACATGCTGCTGCGCACCCACACCTCGCCGGTGCAGGTGCGGACCATGGAGTCCACCCAGCCGCCAATCCGCATTGTCTGCCCGGGCCGCGTATACCGCTGCGACTCGGATATCACCCACTCGCCGATGTTCCACCAGGTCGAAGGCCTGCTGATCGATCGCGATATCAACTTCGCCGACCTCAAGGGCACCATCGAAGAATTCCTGCGCGTGTTCTTCGAAAAAGAACTGGCGGTACGTTTCCGCCCATCGTTCTTCCCCTTCACCGAGCCGTCCGCCGAAGTCGACATCCAGTGCGTGATGTGTTCCGGCAAAGGCTGCCGCGTGTGCAAGCAGACCGGCTGGCTGGAAGTGATGGGCTGCGGCATGGTGCACCCGAACGTGCTGCGCATGTCCGGCATCGACCCTGAAGAGTTCCAGGGCTTCGCCTTCGGCATGGGCGCCGAGCGCCTGGCCATGCTGCGCTACGGCGTCAACGATTTGCGTCTGTTCTTCGATAACGACCTGCGGTTCCTTGCCCAATTCCGCTAGGCCCAATCGACGCACATTCTAGGAGAACAGCATGAAATTCAGTGAACAGTGGCTGCGCGGTTGGGTAAACCCGCAAGTCTCCCGTGACGAACTGGTCGCCCGCCTGTCCATGGCCGGCCTCGAAGTCGACAGCGTTACCCCCGCTGCCGGCCAGTTCAGCGGCATCGTCGTGGGCGAAATCCTCGCCACCGAACAACACCCGGACGCCGACAAGCTGCGCGTGTGCCAGGTAAGCAACGGCCAGGAAACCTTCCAGGTCGTGTGCGGCGCCCCTAACGCCCGCCCAGGCATCAAGATCCCGTTCGCCATGATCGGCGCCGAACTGCCAGGCGACTTCAAGATCAAGAAGGCCAAGCTGCGCGGCGTCGAGTCCTTCGGCATGCTGTGCTCGGCTGCCGAGCTGCAGATCAGCGAAGAGAACGACGGCCTGCTGGAACTGGCTGCCGACGCCCCGGTTGGTGAAGACATTCGCCAGTACCTGAGCCTGGACGACGCCAGCATCGAAATCGGCCTCACCCCCAACCGCGGCGACTGCCTGTCCATCGCCGGCCTCGCCCGCGACGTCAGCGCCCTGTACGACACCCCGGTCACCCGCCCGGTAGTGCCAGCCGTACCGGCAGCCCACGACGAAGTGCGCCCGGTCGAAGTCAGCGCCCCGGCTGCCTGCCCACGCTACCTGGGTCGCGTCATCCGCAACGTCGACCTGAGCAAGCCGACCCCACTGTGGATGGTCGAACGCCTGCGCCGCAGCGACGTGCGCAGCATCGACGCCGCCGTCGACGTCACCAACTACGTGATGCTCGAACTCGGCCAGCCGATGCACGCCTTCGACCTGGCAGAAATCAACGGCGGCATCCGCGTACGCATGGCCGAAGAGGGCGAGAAGCTCGTCCTGCTCGACGGCCAGGAAGTTGCCCTGCGCGCCGACACCCTGGTAATCGCCGACCACACCCGCGCCCTGGCCATTGCCGGCGTCATGGGTGGTGAGCACAGCGGTGTGAACACCGAAAAAACCCGCGACCTGTTCCTCGAAAGCGCCTTCTTCGAGCCGATCTCCGTCGCCGGTAAAGCCCGTTCCTACGGCCTGCACACCGACGCCTCGCACCGCTACGAGCGCGGCGTAGACTCGCAGCTGGCCCGCGAAGCCATCGAGCGCGCCACCCAGCTGCTGCTGGACATCGTCGGCGGCGAAGCCGGCCCGGTCGTCGAAGCCGTCAGCGAGCAGCACCTGCCGCAAGTGGCCCCGGTCACCCTGCGCGCCGAACGCATCACCCAGATGCTCGGCATGGAAATGGACCCAGCCCAGGTCGAGCAGCTGCTCAACGCCTTGGAACTGACCACTACCAAGACCGAAGAAGGGCAGTGGACCGTCAACGTCCCAAGCCACCGCTTCGACATCAGCCTGGAAGTGGACCTGATCGAAGAGCTGGCCCGCCTGTACGGCTACAACAACCTGCCGGTTCGCTACCCGCAAGCCCGCCTGGCCCCCCAGGGCAAGCCGGAAACCCGCGGTGACCTGCCGACCCTGCGCCGCCTGCTGGTTGCCCGCGGCTACCAGGAAGCCATCACCTACAGCTTCATCGACCCGAAACTGTTCGAACTGTTCAGCCCGGGCGTAGAGCCGCTGCTGCTGGCCAACCCCATCTCCAGCGACATGGCCGCCATGCGCGCGTCCCTGTGGCCGGGCCTGGTCAAGGCACTGCAGCACAACCTGAACCGCCAGCAAGACCGCGTGCGCCTGTTCGAAAGCGGCCTGCGCTTCGTCGGCCAGCTCGGCGACCTGAAGCAGCAGCCGATGATCGCTGGCGTTGTCACCGGCAGCCGCCTGCCAGAAGGCTGGGCCAACGGCCGCGACGGCGTCGACTTCTTCGACGTCAAGGCCGACGTGGAAGCCCTGCTGGGCTACTCCGGCGCCCTGAGCGACTTCACCTTCAGCGCCGGCAAGCACCCAGCCCTGCACCCAGGCCAGACCGCCGCCATCGAGCGTGACGGCAAGCTGGTCGGCTACCTCGGCGCCATCCACCCAGAGCTGGCAAAAGCCCTGGATCTGGACCGCCCGGTGTTCCTGTTCGAGCTGGTGCTGGGCGACGTGGTCGAAGGCCGCCTGCCGAAATTCAGCGAGCTGTCCAAGTTCCCGGAAACCCGCCGCGACCTGGCTTTGATCGCAGGACGTGATGTAGCTTCTAGCTCGGTGCTTGAAGTAATTCGTGACAATGCAGGCGAATGGCTCACAGACCTCAGGCTGTTTGATGTCTACCAAGGTAAAGGCATTGATCCTGATAGAAAAAGCCTTGCCGTCGGCTTGACCTGGCAGCATCCATCGCGCACTCTTAACGACGATGAGGTGAATGCCGCACTGCAAAACATCCTCACCTCGCTCGAACAAAGGTTGAACACCACGTTAAGGAAATAACGGCATGGGTGCTCTGACGAAAGCTGAGATGGCCGAAAGGCTGTACGAGGAGCTGGGGCTTAACAAGCGTGAGGCCAAGGAGCTGGTCGAGCTGTTTTTTGAAGAAATTCGGCACGCACTTGAAGAGAACGAGCAGGTCAAGCTGTCCGGTTTCGGCAACTTCGACCTTCGCGACAAACGCCAGCGGCCGGGCCGCAACCCCAAGACAGGGGAAGAAATCCCGATCACCGCACGGCGCGTCGTCACCTTTCGTCCAGGGCAGAAGTTGAAGGCCCGGGTTGAGGCCTATGCTGGAACCAAGCCATAACGACGAACTGCCCCCCATACCGGGCAAAAGGTACTTCACCATTGGTGAAGTGAGTGAGCTTTGTGCGGTAAAACCGCACGTGCTGCGGTATTGGGAGCAGGAGTTCGATCAGCTCAATCCCGTGAAGCGGCGGGGGAACCGGCGGTATTATCAGCGGCAGGATGTGCTGATGATTCGCCAGATTCGTGCGCTGCTTTATGACCAGGGGTTCACTATTGGTGGGGCTCGGTTGAGGCTCTCCAGTGATGAGGCCAAGGATGAGTCGAGCCAGTACAAGCAGCTGATTCGGCAGATGATTGTCGAGTTGGAGGATGTGTTGGTGGTGTTGAAGAAGTGACCTGGTTTTTGATGAGTGGAAATTTTTTGAGAAAAAGCTTTCATTTATCAGGAGGTTAGGGTAAATTCTTCAACGTTCTCGGTAGGATTGAGAACATGCTTCAAAGCCCAGTCGGGGCGTAGCGCAGCCCGGTAGCGCACTTGCATGGGGTGCAAGGGGTCGAGTGTTCGAATCACTCCGTCCCGACCATTATTGAAACGAAAAAGCCCAGTCGGTGACGATTGGGCTTTTTTGTTGGCTGTGAAACTAGCTTTGCGCGAGACGCTTGTACCAGGCAATACCCCGAAGGGACAGCTATCGTGCCCCAGATCCCATGGGAGGCAGCGGTCCCCTACGATACTCGTTTGAGATCTTCCGCCTAATAAGCCTCACTCAGCTGAAGCTAAACCGTTCCCGATGCTTAGCAAGATACCTGCGATTACCATCGCTCAATTGACCGATTTTTGTGAATTCGTCTAATCGTAAAATGTAGCGCTCCTGTTCCTTTAGCTTATCGCTGATAAGAACATCACCATTTTGCGAAAATGAAATTAATCCAGAATCAAACAGGCGATCAATGTGCGCAGCCAGAAGCAGGCCGTTGTCTGTATCTAGACGTTCGGCGTTATTGGCTAGGCTCCATGCGTGGATATGAGAGGCAACCAACAGACTTGGATTTTGCAGCCCAGTGAGGGCGCACTTGCTGTTCCAGCGACTTAGTAATCCAGAACGGAATGCCCCTTGACCAACCCTGGCTTCGATCAGTGCCATTCTTGTTGTACTACTTACCTTTTGAGGCGAGCCGGAATCAATTATGCGATCCTCATAGTCGACAAAAATTCCAGCTTGTTCGAGCAGGAATTGGCCGGCATCGGCGGGCAGTGAAGCCATGTAGATCTGGTTTATACCGCTCGCACTGTTGAAGAGTCGAGGTTCAGTGCGAGTGTCGAATCGTGCCATGTAGATTTCGGCAATATCATCACTGCGCATCGGGCGCTTTAACTCGTTGTAGCTAATATCTACGCGATGCCCTTCGTTCTGCCATTCCTTAAATGACGGCCGAGGAGGGCGTTCAGCGATATAGGATATACCCCGAGCTGTCGCAATACCCCGGATGTAGTTGTCGTGATAACAGAAAATCAAATCTCCGGTTTGGACTTTGGCGACGTTATCCCAGTGAGTCCGGAATTGCTCCTTTCCATGCTTGGATCGTGAACTACGAGGAGCCCATAAAAATTGACCGTTTTTGGCTTCCTTGTGAGTTGCGCCCAGGTTTACCCAAAAAAATTGCATCTCGCGTCCTAAGTGCTGGTCTGTCGCTGGCGACTCTAGCGCGAGTTCCTACGGCGTGAAAGGAAATTTCCTACAACGCATGAAGAATCGCTGTTCTCGTTGTGTCGCATTGGTTTAGGACTTTGAGGATCGTTGGAAAGGTGTGCGGGCGGGCTTGAGCCAGAATGGATGGGCTACGGTAGGGAGAAGGGCTTACTAGAAAGTGAGAGGAGCGTAGCCTCTACAAGTCCGCTCCCTGCCTGACGGTAGGAAATCAATTGGAGGTGCCATCGTGTTTGTTCGCCCCATAGCCGCACATGAATGGGGGCTTTATCGGAGTCTGCGTTTGCGGGCACTGCGAGAGTCACCGGATGCGTTCGCCAGTACCTACGAGCGTGAGGCAACTCGAAGCGACGATGATTGGGAAGCCCGTGTCTCAGCTGTAACAACCTCCACCAGCGCACAGGCTTTTTTGGCTTTTCAGCACGCCGAGCCTTGTGGCTTGGTTTGGTGCAAATTATCAGAAGCTGAGCCCGGAGTCGTCGAGGTTTTTCAGATGTGGGTGGACCCTGTCTCGCGTGGTGTTGGAGCCGGTCGGGCTCTGCTGGCAAGAGCTATTGCTTGGGCTGAAGGTCGAGGGGCGCAACGTATACGCTTGGGCGTGACGATCGCAGATACTCCGGCGATGCGCCTTTATAGGTCAAACGGGTTTTGTGACATCGGCTTGCCGGAACCTTTGCGCCAAGGTTCTTTGAGCTCTCAGTCGATGGAACTGAACCTAGGTTTACGCTCTGGTACTGATAGCCCGGATAGCTTCTGGGCTGTGTTGTAAAGTCGGGCGGTGAAGCGAGGATTTATAGTCGCATGGTTTCGGCAGGAGCAAAGCCTTCAGAGATTTCTGAAGGCGGCTCTGAGTAACGAGTAGGCGCTTCAGCGCATCATGCCCAGCTCGGCATCATCCATCAGCGCCTTAGCCAATGCGCAGAGGTAATGCGAAGCCCAGATCAACTGGGGTTTGTCTTCCATCAAGCCGTCCAGGGTCATATCCCGTGCGTAGCCCATAAGCTCCGAGGCTTGTTCGCGGGCGCTCTGGCAGGGGATACCGGCTTCGATCCGGAACAACGGATGGGTCTGGTTTTCGCCTTGGTAGAAGGTGGTTTTGCCGACGGTGAATTTGGTTTCTTCTGTGGTCATTGTTCAATCTCCCCGAAATCTCTGGTGCCTGGTCTGGCCTCATCGCCGGCAAGCCAGCTCCCACAAATACTGCATAGGTCTCGAGATTTGTGGGGCAGCTTAGATCCATGTGGGAGCCTTGCTTGCTGGCGATAGGGGCAGCCCAGGCGACATAAATGAAGCCTTAGTGCAAAGTCCTAGGCTCAGTGGGCATCTGCACCTGGATCAGTGCGGACTCAAGCAAAGCTCGCAGCGTCTCCAGTTCATGCATCGAGGTCATCATCAAAATCGACGCAGGCGATTTGGGCTGCAGCAGCATTGCCTGATGCACAACGGTCGCCGCGCATAGTGCGTAGTCCGTGGCTTGGATCAGGGTGTCTTCAAGGCAGAGAGTCTTGTGGGGAGGATCTGGAACGATCTTGAGCATGGTGAATCTCCAACGTAGAAGGAGGAACTACCACGGCCATGCCGTCAAGCAATGGGGTGGTAGCTGTACGCGGGTTGACGGACCGAGACGTTGGCACTCGGCGCACCACAGGGTGCCCGCACGTACAGCCACCATAAAAGTGTGCACATGAGGACAGCGTCATCGGTCCGTCAAAACCGGTCGCTGAATTGGCAGCGACGAGCCGAGACTAAAATCCACGTTGGTCATGTGCAACGAAAAACAGGCGCAGGGAGTATCTTTGGGAAATGGCCTACAAGGAAGGGGTTAATTCTGACTTTTTTTGCCCATTCACCTTCACAGCATGCAACGCCGGCTGCTCTGTTAACGGCTTGCGGCTCTCAAATAGATTTCCACTCACGAATTCCTGTATCCAGTTATGTCGCGATACCAACCAACGGTCCAGCATGGACTTTCGCCACTCAAGCCTTGAAACTGACCCGCTCACATCTGGACCAAGGCAGGTCACGGGCCAACCCCTGACAACGGACGCCAAGTCACAGCCCATGGAATGCACCGAAGATGACTATCGAAGCTTTTGCCCCTTTCCAGCGCTTTGCCGCTGACCTGCTGAAGTATCTACCGGCTGAGCAGCCAGATGGCTCCCACGACCTGTCCCACATCCATCGCGTATGGGTCAACGCACAACGGATACAGCGCGTAGAAGGCGGCGACCTGGAAGTGCTGCTTGCAGCGACTGTGCTGCATGATTGTGTCGCGGTAGAAAAGAATTCGCCCTTGCGTGGGCAGGCGTCAACGCTGTCCGCACAAAGGGCGGCGTCAATCCTGGCTGATATGGGCTGGCCCTTGCAGCGCATCGAGCAGGTGGCGCATGCAGTCAAAACCCACAGCTACTCGGCTGGCTTCGAACCACTCACCCTTGAGGCCAGGATTCTTCAGGATAGTGATCGCTTGGACGCCATAGGTGCAGTGGGTATCGCCCGGTGTTTTTACGTTTCCGGGCGAATGGGGTCGGCGCTTTACGATTTCGAGAACCCCGCGGCGCAAGGCAGGGAGTATGAGGATACGACGTATGCGGTTGAGCACTTCTATACCAAATTGCTCAAACTCGCATCAGGCTTTAAAACTACTGAAGGGGCTCGCCTTGCGGCTGAACGCCATGCTCGGCTTGAAATGTACCTCACGCATTTCATGGATGAAATCTTGGCGATACCTACTGACGACCCTAGTATTGCAAGAGACAACACCAGGGTATGAGAGGGGTAGGGGTTTTACCGCCGAGATGCTTGAAAATAAGATAGGTTGTTTCGGATGGGTGTTTATCTGAACACAACATCCCATCCACTAGATAATTTCAGGGCGAGGTAGTCCAAGCAGGCAGGCAGCTGGGCTCGACTAGTACATATGTCATAGCAATAAATGCAGTCATGATTACTAGCCAGCCTTTTCCGGAAACAAAAAGAGTCGTTCTCGTTACCCATATCCAAAACGGCTGTGCGGCTCCCGAGCTACGCTGGTTCATAAGTGCTAAATAGTGGATCAGTACGATCGCGGAACAAAGCGTGGTGAAGAATATTAGAGCTATGCCGAGCATCTGATAGAGTACGACCGCCCGCCAGTATTCAGATAGTCGGTTCAGGTAAAAGTCAGCAGCTGTTGTCTCTCTAGCCAGTGCCGGTAACGCTGGGTCTAAAGCATTCGCTGCTATGGCCAAGAAGCTATAGTTTAAGCCTAGTGCAACTATGGGGGTTAATATGTAGAGTATCCACGAGCTTGAAGTAAATTGGCCCTTAATGGCGGATGTGATGGCCGTTGTAATGCTGAAGGCAAGTACACTTGTAATGAAGATGTTAAGTGTGTAGTGAATGTGTTCTGAATAAACAACATACTTCCATGCAAGATACAGTGTCGCGATAGCTAGCGCAAAGAGGATGGCGCCGGCCCCGCCGTTGTCTCGGGCGCTTATATTTCCGTTGTTTTTGATAACAATGTTGTTGGTTACGAATACGTTCGTAGTCTGATTGACCGTTAAGGGCGTTCCGTCTTTGAGTGGACCGCTAAAACCAGCAAACATCATAGCCACGATGGCACCCATAAGCGGTCCCCAGACCCAGGCCTCCATATGGGCATTAGTCATCAAATCCCAGATCGACTGCATCAAAACTCCTGTTTTTATAATCCAATTTCGCTGGCTAACGATGATATGGCCTGGATTATGCCTGTCTCAGAAGGGGGGCGTCACGTACACAACCCGATCACGCCCATTCTGTTTGGCGGTATAGAGCCCCTTGTCAGCGCGTTCCAGTGCGTCATCCAGCGTTTCACCCCCGGCGAACAGGGTGCACCCTATGCTCAGGGTTACCTTCAACTGACCACAGGGCAACTGCATAGGGCTGGCACCCACCTGTTCGCGAATCCGCTCAGCAATCCGCGTCAGTTCTTCGCTGTCTTTAACATGCAAAATAGCGACGAACTCCTCACCCCCATGGCGCACCAGCAGGTCATCGGGGCGAAGTGCTGCGCGCAGGCGGCGGGCAGATTCGCAAAGCACCTTGTCACCGCCGCCATGGCCGTACTTGTCGTTGATGGATTTGAAGTGATCCAGGTCGGCATAAACCGCACCCAGTTGTAAGCCGTTCAACTCTGCCAATCGCCGTTCATGGTCTTCAAACGCCGACAGCGCGCCGCGGTTCCATAGCTGCGTCAAAGGGTCGAGCAGGGCTTTGCGCTGCTCGCGATCCATTTCAAGCCGCAGATCGCGGTTCACCTGCGCCAAGGTACGCAGTTGCAGATATCCCTCGGCAAGCGTGGCCAGGTCCCTGAAATTCGCTTGTTGAGCCTCGCTGAGCACGCGCGGGTGGGGATCGAACATGCACAGCGTGCCGATGGCTTTGCCGTTGCCGGCGCGCAAGGGGTGGCCGGCGTAAAAGCGGATGTAGGGCGGGTTGAGCACCAGCGGGTTGTCGATGAATCGCCCGTCGCACTTGGCGTCGGGCACCATCAGGGTACCCTCGCCGAGAATGGCGTAGCCGCAAAAGGAAATACTGCGCGTCGTCTCGCTTGCCTCAAGCCCTATGCGGGCCTTGAACCACTGTCGGTCCTGGTCGATCAGGCTGATAAGCACAGTGTCCACATGCGCCAGGTCCTGGGTAAGCCGCACCAGGGTATCAAGGTAATGCTCGGCTGGTGTATCGACCAGGTTCATGTCATCGAGCGTGCGCTGGCGAAGCTTTTCGTCTGCGGGTAAAGGGCAAGCTGGCATCGTTGGTCCTCCATTCCCTGGTTGGCTGCTTTTGCACTTGGCGGGGCGCGTTCTCTATACCGTCGAAACAAGCACAGCATAGGTTATAGCGTGGAGCCTTGGACTGCAGGTGCGTCTGGCCATTTCTTACCGAGAGTGTGATTTCTTTCGCTCGATAATCGTCAAGATTGCTACCCCTTCGCCGTCGTCTGGGGACTGATACAGGGCCTTTCATGCAAACGCTGTTGAACGAGATTCTCGAAGAAGTACGTCCCTTGATCGGCAAGGGCAAAGTAGCTGACTACATTCCTGCGCTGGCCGATGTGCCGGCGAACCAGCTGGGCATCGCGGTCTATGGCAACGATGGCAGCTATTACTGCGCAGGCGACGCCCTGGTGCCGTTCTCGGTGCAGAGTATTTCCAAGGTGTTCAGCCTGGTGCAGGCGATTGGGCATTCGGGGGAAGCCATTTGGGAGCGGCTTGGCCATGAGCCTTCCGGCCAGCCGTTCAACTCGCTGGTGCAGCTGGAGTTCGAGCGTGGTCGGCCGCGTAATCCTTTTATCAATGCGGGGGCGTTGGTGATCTGCGATATCAACCAGTCGCGCTTTGCTGCACCCACTTTGTCGATGCGCGATTTTGTGCGGCGGCTATCGGGCAATCCGCACATCTCGATCGATGCTCGCGTTGCCGATTCGGAGTATCAATTCCGCGCGCGCAATGCGGCCATGGCCTACCTGATGCAGTCGTTCGGCAACTTCCATAACGAGGTGGAGACGGTGCTGCGCAGCTATTTCAGTTACTGTGCGCTGCAAATGAACTGCCTGGATCTGGCTCGGGCGTTCTGTTTCCTGGCCAATGATGGGTTCTGCAAGCACAGCGGTGAGCAGATTCTGACCCGGCGCCAGACCCAGCAGGTGAACTCGATCATGGCCACTAGCGGGCTGTATGACGAAGCAGGGAATTTCGCCTATCGGGTGGGGTTGCCAGGCAAGAGTGGCGTGGGGGGCGGGATTGTGGCGATCGTGCCGGGGCAATTCACCGTGTGCGTGTGGTCGCCGGAGTTGAATGCGGCGGGTAACTCGCTGGCCGGGATGGCGGCGCTTGAGTTGCTGAGCTCGCGGATTGGGTGGTCGGTGTTCTGATTGGCGGGCTCGCTTGTTGTGCGACGCGGCGGTGTGGCGGTTTGACTTACCTGTGAAGAATCCAACGCGGTGTATGGCACCGGCTGCGCCGGTGTTCGCGGGTGAACCCGCTCCCACAGGTACTGTGGCTGCGTTGAGGGTTGTGGTGATCCTGTGGGAGCGGGCGTGCCCGCGAAGAATGCGACGCGGTGCATGGCACCGGCTGCGCCGGTGTTCGCGGGTGAACCCGCTCCCACAGGTACTGCGGCTGCCTTGAAGGCTGTGGTGATCTTGTGGGAGCGGGCGTGCCCGCGAAGAATCCAGCGCGGTGCATGGCACCGGCTGTGCCGGTGTTCGCGGGCATGCCCGCTCCCACAGGTACTGTGGTTGCGTTGAAGGTTGTGGTGAGCCTGTGGGAGCGGGTTTACCCGCGAAGAATGCAACGCGGTGTATGGCACCGGCTGTGCCGGTGTTCGCGGGCATGCCCGCTCCCACAGGTACTGCGGCTGCGTTGAAGGCTGTGGTGATCCTGTGGGGGCGGGCGTGCCCGCGAAGAATGCGACGCGGTGTATGGCACCGGCTGCGCCGGTGTTCGCGGGCATGCCCGCTCCCACAGGTACTGCGGCTGCGTTGAAGGCTGTGGTGAGCCTGTGGGAGCGGGTTTACCCGCGAAGAATGCGACGCGGTGCATGGCACCGGCTGTGCCGGTGTTCGCGGGCATGCCCGCTCCTACAGTGGAGCTTTCTTGAGTGAACGAACTCAGGCCCCCCCACCAGCTATCTCCCGAGCAACCCAGCCCTTGAACGCCTCCGCCACCGGCGATGGGTGCATCGCGCCTGATTGGGCCAGCACCACTTTTTGCGGTGATACCTCTTCCAGTAATGGCCGGCATAGCAGCGGTGTACCGTCATAGCAGTGGTCCCCGGCGGGCCGGGTGCATGACAGGGCAACCCCGTAGCCATGCGCGACGAGGCCCCGTTGCATCTCGAAGGTTTGGGTGTATTGCTGAGTTCGCGGTTGCAGGTTGTGCGCCCAAAACAGTGAAAGAAAATACTCACGCGTTTGTGCGATGTCCTCAAGAATCAAACACTCTTGCGCCAGCTCATGCAGTGGTATCTCGGCCAGGTGGGCTAGGCGGTGGTCAGTGGCAATCAGTGCGTAGGGCTTCAACTCAGCCAGTACCTGGCGCGGCAGCAAGGGATCAAGGCCAATGTCATAAGTCAGCGCGAGCTCGGCTTTACCGGCGCTCAAGTGGCGGTGTACGCCTGCCAGGTCAGTCTCGAAAAGCGTTACTTCGACATCGGGATACTGCTTGCGAAAACTCGATAGCAGCCGCGGCGCGTAATAGGGGCCCAAGTCTTGGAAGCAGATGAGCGACAGGTTGCCGCGAAGCGAGCCGCGCGTGGTATCCGCGTTCTGATTCATGGCAATTGCCATGCCGATGATATCGCGTGCCTGGGCCAATAAACGCGTGCCCGCTGACGTCAGCTCCAGCCCGCGGCTCACCTGGCGCCGGAACAGCCGCTCGTTCAGCGCCTCTTCCAGCTGGGCGATCGCTACCGAAACCGATGGCTGTGAAACGTGCCGGGCTCTGGCCGCAGCGCTGATGCTGCCGTGTTCGGCCACGGCGACGAAGTACTCGAGCTGCCTGAACGAGAACCCTATCATCTTTTCCTATACTCGGGATTAGGAAATATATTCTTTTCCTATTGTGGCTGAAACGCAATACTCGCGGTGCACCTTGCTTATTCCGCTCGAAAACTGGCAGTGGTGCTGTTGCCCAATAAAAAGACCAAAGGGTGCTTATGAAACAGTCCGCCGAATTTCAACTGAGTGACGAAACCATCGAGGCTTTTCAGCGTGATGGTGCCGTCTGCGTACGTAATTTGTTCACGCCGGAAGAAGTTGCACTGCTCGAAACCGGCATCGAACAGAACCTGAAAGCCCCAAGCGAGCGCGCTAAAGTGGCAAGCCGCCCTGATGACCCGGGTTGGTTCTTCGAAGACTTCTGTAATTGGGGGGATATTTCGGCCTATCGCCAGTTCATCTTCGAAAGCAGGGTAGGTAGTGTTGCAGCGCAACTCATGAACAGTGAGACAGCCCGGCTTTATCACGATCACCTGCTGGTCAAGGAGCCGAACACGCGCCAGCGAACGCCCTGGCATCAGGACCAGCCGTACTACAACATCGACGGGCGGCAGAACTGCAGCATGTGGATGCCAGTCGACCCGGTCTCGAGAGAATCCACCCTTGAATTCGTAGGGGGCTCGCACCTTGGGCCATGGCTGATGCCGCGCAGCTTCCTCGACAGCCAGGCGCAATGGTTTCCGGAAGGCAGCCTTGCAGACTTGCCGGATATCGAAGCCGATCGCAGCGCCTGGAACATCCTCGGCTGGGAGCTCTCCCCAGGCGATGCGGTGTTCTTCCACATGCTCACCTTGCACGCCTCTGGCGGTGTCGGGGGCAATCGTCGGCGTCGTGCCTTCTCGGTACGTTTCCTGGGCGATGACATTACTCACGCACCGCGCCAGTGGAAAACCTCGCCACAGTTTCCCGGCCTCGAAACGCAACTCGCCAGCGGTGCCCAAATGAACCACGAGCTGTTTCCGGTTCTGTGGCCTAGGGCTTGATGATTGGAATACTGCGTGCCTGATAAAACCGCACGGCATTAGCGTTGTGCGGACCTGATAATAAAACCAAGAAGGTATTTATGAGCGCTCAATCTTCACACCAGTTGAAGCGGGGTCTCTCTACCCGGCATATTCGTTTCATGGCGTTAGGTTCTGCTATCGGTACGGGGCTGTTCTATGGCTCGGCATCGGCAATAAAGTTGGCAGGTCCTTCAGTTTTGCTGGCCTATCTGATAGGTGGCGCAGCCATTTACATGATGATGCGTGCCCTTGGCGAAATGGCGGTTCATAACCCGGTGTCAGGCTCGTTCGGGCACTATGCCAGCCAGTATCTGGGGCGTTACTTTGGCTTTCTGACAGGTTGGAGCTACGCGTTCTCGATGTTGGTGGTTTGCCTGGCAGACGTGACGGCCTTTGGCGTTTACATGGGGCTGTGGTTCCCTGAAACACCTGCCTGGATCTGGGTGCTTGGGATAGTGTTCTTTATCGGGGCGCTGAACCTGTGCAGCGTGAAAGTGTTCGGGGAGATGGAGTTCTGGCTGTCGTTGCTGAAGGTGACCGCGATCGTTGCCATGATTGTGGCAGGCGCGGCTGTGCTGCTGCTGGGTATCCAGTTGAATGACGAGGCAGGCACGGTTGCCGGAATCTCGAATCTGTGGAGCCACGGCGGGTTCTTCCCTAATGGCGTCAGTGGGATGATCGCTTCCTTCACTGTCGTGATGTTCGCCTTTGGCGGGGTCGAAATGATCGGCATCACTGCAGGCGAGGCAAGGGACCCGAAGCGCGTGCTGCCCAAGGCTATCAACTCGGTGCCTCTGCGCATCCTGCTGTTCTACATTCTTACCCTGTTCGTACTCATGGCCATTTACCCTTGGACCAGCATTGGCAGCCACGGTAGCCCGTTCGTGCAGATCTTCAGTGGTCTTGGCATCAGTTCAGCCGCCACCGTGTTGAACATCGTGGTGATTTCAGCTGCTGTTTCGGCAATCAATAGCGATATCTTCAGTGCTGGGCGGATGATGTACGGAATGGCTCAGGACGGCCAGGCGCCAGCCGGTTTTGCATCGTTGTCGCGTTTCGGTGTGCCGTGGATGACGGTTGCGGTGATGGGCGTCGCGCTGCTTCTGGGCGTGGTATTGAACTACCTGGTGCCGGAAGACTTGTTCCTGGTTCTTGCGGCGGTGGTCACGTTCTCCATTGTCTGGGTCTGGTTGATGATTCTGCTTTCTCAAGTGGCCATGCGGCGCGGCATGAGCAAGGAGGAGGCGGCTGCACTGGATTATCGTGTGCCGCTGTGGCCGGTGGGGCCAGCTTGCGCGATTGCTTTCATGGTGTTCATTTTTGGCGTGCTCGGTTGGTTCCCGGCCAGCCGCACAGCCATGTATGTCGGGGTTGGCTGGTTGGTGCTGCTATCCCTGGCTTACTGGTTGTGGGGTGTGCGTGCTCCACGTCATGTGTCGGCCAGCGCTTGAGGCATTGAACCAAACTGTGGGAGCGGGCTTGCCCGCGAAGAATCCAACGCGGTGGCTGGCACCGGCTACGCCGGTGTTCGCGGGCATGCCCGCTCCCACCTGTACTGCAGCTGTCTTGAAGGCTGTGGTGATCCTGTGGGGGCGGGTTTAACCGCGAACAATCCAACGCCGTGTCTGGTTTGCAGTCAGGGTGCTTGCAGGGCCCTCAGCATTTCGCGCTAAGGTTTTAGACGACTTCATCCGTTGTCGGTGCGCTGCGCGACTCAAGGTCGATTTCCTCTGGCCATCGGACCTTGGGGGCGAGGTATTGCATGGGGTTCAGACCATTGCCAACCTTCTGACCCTGAAAAGGGCGTAGAGAGTCAGGAAGAGCGTCATAGCCACTTTGCATGTACAAACGTGCCAGTGCCCAATACTGCTTGCCTTGCTCTATGTCGTCACACAGGAACAGGCGGTCGATGACTTCCTCGGTGCCTGTTTTACGAACCGATATCATTACATTTTCAATGAGGCCGCCGTAGCCCATTGGGGCGTATACCCTGTAAACCTCGGCAGTTAGGTCGGCCCAGTCATAGGCCACAGGTTTTACCCCCCAACCCTTGCTGCCGAAGGGGTATAGACGATCAAATCTGTACTCGTAAAAATAGACTTTTTGACGTGCTCTATTGAAGCGTATGGGTTCATCGCGAGGAAGTCGTAGGTCCATACGAAACAATGGAAAAAAGGCCCAGGTTGAAAGAATTATAATCATGATGCCTATGGTCGTGATTTCAATTCCCGATTGCCATTCGTCAAGGAGGGAAGTGATGATGTCTGGCACGATAAACACCATGGTGTAAATTAAAATAATCAAGCCTCCGAAAAAAGATATCCCCCGCACACTGACCGACGACCGTGGGAACTCGATAAATATATGTCCAGCCCGATCGATCTTTAAATTAGATGCCAAACACACCTCGCGCTGCGCGGGTGCAATATCATGCGGAGGAAGATCATACTTCCAGCCCATCCCTCGGGTAGGTAGCATCTTTCTCTTTCCTTTCATGCATTCAGTTCCGTGGAAACAGTGATGGGTAGGACGATGATGGCCTGGCTGATGATGGCAAGCAGAGCGGGGAGCAGCCTGCCGCAGGGCCTGACTGGGCAGTGGCCACGCGGGAAGAGTGAGGCTGCCGCAACCCAGGGCAGCCTATACCTTCTAGACTTGGGGTTCATCGGCCCTCTCAGTCAGATGGGGCAGTACGGGACTCACGGTCAATGTCCTCCGGCCAATGAACCTTTGGTGCCAGGCAATGCATGTGGCTCAGGCCATCGTCATCGTTCCAGTCACGGGGTGGGTGTACGAACTTCGGCAGGGCTTCGGGGCCTTGCTGCATGAATAGTCGGGCGATGGCCCAGTAGGCTTCGCCTTTGTAGAGGTCATAGGTGAAGAACACACGGTCGATGACTTCGTTGGTTTCCGGGTTGCGGACCGACAGCATGACGTTTTCGATCAGGCCACCGTGGCCGGGGGCGTAGACTCGGTAGACTTCGGCGGTTACATCGTCCCAGTTGTAGGCGACCGGTTTGACGCACCAGCGTTTGCGGCTGAAGATGAAGATGCGGTCATATCGAAATTCATAAATATATATTTTCTGGCGAAGTCGATTGAAACGAATAGGCTCGTCTCTAGGGGCAACCAGATCAAGCCTGACATAGGCAGCCAAAGCCCATAATGCTACCGGAAGAAGAGCTATTGATATGTTTGTAAGCCAGTCGCGCGGCCAACTGCCATGCAAAAGGCTCCAGTATAAGTAAAGCGTAATTCCTAAAGCGAATAGCAAACCCGGAACCCCAATCAAAAATATAACACCTCGAAGGATGGTGCTGCTCCGCGGTAACTCGAGATATATATCATCGAAATAGTTTGGCGACGGCTTGACACTCGCCCACACTTCCCGCCACTTTGGAGCTTCATGCACCGTGGGAAGGTCATGGCTCCAGCCTAAAGCGCGCTCGCACAAAACTTTATCATCACGCTTCACTCGCTAATCTCCCTGGCACAAATCTCAATGTACCCACTTGGTAGGCTCCGATCCGGCCAGTACATGACCAACAGCGTAGCTGCCTCAATTGTGTGTTTTCCTATAGTCGCCATGAGCGCTATCGAGCCCGAAATCTCTAACTGGCTGAGTTCAGTAGAATAAGGTTTTCGCTTCTCGCTAATTGAATAATTGCAGTCGTGGTCTGGTATTCGTGGAGGCGCGAAGCTCGAAAATGAAGAGGACGGCGAGAGAAATTCTTCAGAGCTCGCAAAAAAATTTCCCGAAGCAATAGTTTCCCCGCCAATGTAATCAGGGTGATTACCGTCACCGTGACGATGCGCAATCAATTTCCAGCGATATCCCGAAAAACGCTCGTCGTACATAGGCAAAGCGATCAAGAATTTCAGTTCCTTAATTATTTCCGTGCTTGTCAAGCCACCGATTTTCGGAAGCCCTGGATCAGTTGCCAAACGCGACTCAAAATTCAACTTCGCCTGAACGCCTAGCGTGGCAGCATTGAGTTCGGCAAAAGCGATATCCGCTTGTTCTGGAACATTCCAATGAATGGTCGGCTTTTCGTCTGCTTTTCCAAAGCAGCACCGCCTTACCCAGCGCTCCAGATCAGTTGATTCATTTTCCTGAGCGCGTTTGCTTAGTTGATAAGCAGCAAGCGTGAAGGCGATCGCCAATCCCAGCGGGCCGAAAACCAAGGGATAGAGTACTGCGAATCCGAAAGCGACAGTGCCAAGAACATACAAACCGGCCGAAATTAGATGTCGCTGGTATGCGGCATCATCACCCGTAGCGGCAGCTCGCCTGGTCGCATTGATTGCTTGAGCCGCATCAAAGACCCCTGCAACCGCACTCACCAAAGCACCAAGCCTTATCAAGGCCCCCCCACTGGCTGCAACACCCTTTGCCCACCCCAAATTCAGTGGACCAGCACTTGATCTCAAAATGAGCCCAACCAGCTCGATTTGCCCTCCCAACAGGCCCAACTGCGATCCTTGCAACGCCAACTTGGCTTCATACGCCTTGGGCCCAATCTCCGTTTCCGCCTTTTCCTGATTCCTGCCCAGGCTGTCCTGCTGCAAATACAACCCGCCTATCGACAGCAGAACCTCCCAGCTGCCAGCAATCCCGCGCAACCCGGAAAAACCGGTTTTTACCAATCGGGTCGCCTGCTGCGTCATGATCTTCATCCCGTGCAACAACCTGCGCGCATCGGTTTCCAGCGTCCCCGCTGCCACCGAGATATCCACCAGGGCAAGCTGCGCCGCGCTGCTCGCCTGGGTCACCCCCATGCTGGCCTCCTTGAACAACCGGCCATGCACTTCCTCGGCCTTGCCCTCGACCCACACCGTCACGCTGATCATCGAATTGGTGAACCGCGGGTCGAGTACGGCCAGGCTCATCAGCCCGTGCTGGATGATCGGCCGCACCTTGCGCATGGCCTTCATCGAGCCAAACTCGAAGTCATCGATATTGCGGCGCATCCGGTCCCGTGCCTCGGCGATCGACGCGTTGGCCTTGTGCTGCAACTCCCGGAGGTGGGCGCTCTGCAAGGCGTAGTACTCGCCCAGCTTCATCTTCACTTCCAGCTCGATCAGGTGCACGCCGTTGTAGAGAAACTGCGTGGCGCTGTTCAGATGCCGCACGGCCTTCTGAATGCCAGGCGACAGGCATGGCGCCAGCCGCTGACTGGCCGCATTGAGTGCGCCCTGTGTTTCAGCAATGGCCTGCTTGAGGGTATTGCGCATGCGCAGGCCGGCGTCATCGCTGGCGATGATCTTGCTCAGCATGCCGTAGAGCTTGTCGCTGTCGTTCCAGTTGATCGCTTCTGTGGCGGAGAAACTGGGCAGCAGTCCGGCCAGCAGAGAGCGATCCCGCATCAACAACGCGCGGTAGGGCGGGCTGTCAGGGTCCTGCAGCCATTTCAACCAGAGCAGTTCGCTGGTGCCGGAAGCGGGAACATGCGGTTCAAGGCGGGGGACGACAGCTTCCGTAACGCCGCCGCCCAGGCACAGGGCCATGGTCTTGGTGTAGGCCACACCGGACTCGCGATCGTTACCGTCGTAGTCGTACGCCTCGGCCACCTTGAACATGGGCGTATCGAACAAGGCAACGTACGCCTTTGCGTCCTTGTCGATGTAACGCTGAAACTCGCGCTCCTGCTGCTCGTATTCAGCCTGGAACGCGGCCCGCTGCGGTTCGTGGTAGCGCTCCTCAAGCCGCTCGTCACTCTCCTGCTGTGCACGCTCGACCAATCGCTGCCGCTCGACTGCCGGGTCGGTGAACACCGGCGGGGCATCGCCCGTCATCGGTTCCAGCGACGGCACCTTCTGCGCCGCCCACTCCCTGTGCGTGGCACGAATGATCTGCAGGATCTGCGAGGTCTGCAGCTGATAAGCCCGCATCGGTTCCTCACGCCAGGCCTGACGCTTCAGTACCCAGTTCAGGCGCTGATGGTTGTACTCCTGAATCAGCCCGACAGTGTCGTCGAGCACCACCGCCAGCACGCCGTTTTCCAGCTTGTGCCGGTTGATCGCATTGACCAGATACCCACGCAGGGCGAACCGGCGCAACCAGCGGCTGTGGAAGCCATGCGCACTGTCGAAGGGCGCGCAGCCATGCTGGGCGTACTCGAATACCTGCTGGTCGACCCCAAGCTTATCGGGCGTCATGGCGATGCCCAGCAGTTCGGGATTGTTGCGTGCCTGAATCAGGTCCAGGCCCTCGAAGCGATGCGCAGGCGACGCGCCGCTCTTGTAGGCGTTCAGCACGCTCACCGGCCAAGGATCGCTGGAGAAAGCCAGCCAGGCGCTGGCGTACCTGCTGGTATCGATGTTGAGAAAGGCCGAAGGAATATCGTGATCTGCGTTCACGCATTTTTCGGGCAGCGGAGAAGGCGGGCCATCTGGCGGCTCATAAGGGTTGAAGCGGCGCAGATGGCCTTGCTCGCTGACGGCATAGGCATGCCAGACCTGCTGGTCGAGCAGCACATAGAGGAAGCCCATGCGCAAAGTGCGCAAGCCGATCTTTGTCGAGATATGCCGGTTATCCGCCACGGTGGAAACACACTCGGGGCGGGTATCGGGCACCAGGGCGCGGCGCAGCGGCAGGATAGGCAGGCCCTGGCGCTCGCAGAACATGCACTGGTCGTGCGGCAGCCCGGCTTCGGCGATCGCGAGGGCAATACGTTGGCTGATGGTCATGAGCGATCCTCGTGTTGGACAGGTCCTTGTCGACCTCTGAACACTAACGGGGAATCGCTTTCTAGAGAGGCATTGGGCTTCCTAAAAGCTTGTAGGAAACGTCTCTGAATAATGGTTTAGCTCTATATGGGGCCATGATCGGTACCCCGGCCTTTTGCGCCACCTGTCGAACCCAAGGCACTGCTGCTGGCCGTTTTCCGTCCGATCTGTATGCGCGATCAATGCGCAAACCCAGGAGAGCTTCCATGGCAAACGATCAGAAAGACCCCGGCCTCGAGCAAACCGAATCCCAGCCCGGCAGCGGTGACGGAGAGGTCCCGCTACCTTCGGATGACGAAGGCCCGATCGAGGAGGAGATGGAGGACGTGCAGGCCAACAATTCGGTTTCTACCGAGCACCCGCAGCCTCGCTGACGGGATTTGGCCGGAACGAATGCGGTTCACACCTTTCTTGCGAGGTATGCAGCGATGAGCCCCGATCCGAATGCCCAAGGCGGCACGAACCCGGACATGCCCACTTCACCTGACCCGGCCGTTGACCCCGACCGCCCGACCATACCCGACCCTGACGACGACCCGCTCATGAACGAAGAAGAGGGTGGTGATTGGCAGGAGGAAGACAGCTTGGCTGATGACGGCAGGCAGAGCGTGGAGCAGCCTGCGGTGGACCTGGATCAGCGCAGGGAATGACCATTGATAGGGCAGGGCCCTGTGGGAGCGGGTTTACCCGCGAAGAATCCGACACGGTGCATGGCACCGGCTGCGCCGGTGTTCGCGGGCATGCCCGCTCCCACAGGTACTGTGGCTGCCTTGAAGGCTGTGGTGATTCTGTGGGAGCGGGCGTGCCCGCGAAGAATCCAGCGCGGTGGCTGGCACCGGCTGCGCCGGTGTTCGCGGGTGAACCCGCTCCCACAGGTACTGTGGCTGTCTTGAAGGCTGTTGTGATTCTGTGGGAGCGGGCATGCCCGCGAAGAATTCAGCGCGGTGGTTGGCACCGGCTGCGCCGGTGTTCGCGGGCGCGCCCGCTCCCACAGGTACTGCATCTGCCTTGAAGGCTGTAGTGATCCTGTAGGAGCTGGCTTGCCTGCGATGGGCTGCGCAGCAGCCCCAATCGACGCAGCCCTGGCATGCGCGCTGGCGTATCACCCCCGTCGCAACGCAGCCGCCAGCCCCACGGTCAGGATCACGGCACAAAGCATGGCCAGGCTGATGGCAATTGCGACACCCCAGCCATCGAGCAGCCCTGCCAATACCAGATAAAACGCAATCACCCCCACCGCCCCAATCGCATTGCCCCGCACCATCGCCGCCATTCCGGCACGGCCATTCTGCACATGGGCGAATACCACCAGCGGCCAGGCAATCACCGGGATCGGCGCCAGCATGCCGCTGGCCGCCGGGCCCAGCCAGTTGGCCAGGCTTGTGATGACCATCAGCAACGAAGTGGCAGACACCATGCGCAGAGGGATCTCCCAAAACCGCTGCCGGGGTCGGGCCAGGGCATCCGGCCTGGGCTCGCGGCCGCTGGCGCGTATCAGCACGCCAATCAGCACCAGCGCCACGGCAATCGACAGGTACAGGTTGCCCCCGTGGGTAAACGCATAGGCCGCTACACCATAGAACAGCATCGCCAGTAATACGGCCGGGCCGATGCCGAGCCTGCGTGTAGCGAACAGGTAGAAAGTGTAAGTGGCCTGCACCGCCGCCAGGCCGCCCAGCGCGCCGGGCACCGCACCCAAGGCAAAGGCCGTGCCCTGTTCCAGGCACAGGAAGGTCATTACCAAGGCCGAAGTGATCGGCAGGCCGGAAAGCAACCCACCGAGCAGGCCACCCCAGCGACGCGAGGCGAGGGAGATGGCCCACATCAGTAGCGGGGTGACGATCAGCTTGAGGTAGAACAGGGTCATCGCAGGGCTATCCATATGTGCGAAAGGTGCGCCCGCCGTAGGCATTGGGTAGGGCGCAGATGAGTCAACCGCGGCTGGCCTCCAGCGCCTGGGCCAGGTCGGCGATGATGTCGTCGCTGTGCTCGATGCCGATCGACAGGCGCACCATGTCCCGTGGCACGCCGGCCTTTTCCAGCTCGTCGTCGTTGAGCTGGCGGTGTGTAGTGGAGGCGGGGTGGCAGGCCAGCGACTTGGCGTCGCCGATGTTTACCAGGCGCACCACCAGCTGCAACGCATCGATGAAGCGCGCACCGGCCGCCTGGCCGCCCTTGATGCCGAACGACAGGATCGACGCCGGTTTGCCGCCGGTGTAGCGCCGGGCCAGTTCATGCTCGGGGTGGTCGGGCAGCCCTGCATATTTCACCCACGCCACCTGCTCGTGGGCTTGCAGGTAGCGGGCGACCTTCAGCGCGTTCTCGGTGTGGCGCTCCATGCGCAGGGCCAAGGTTTCCAGGCCTTGCAGGATCAGGAAGGCATTGAACGGCGACAGCGCGGCACCGGTGTTGCGCAACGGCACCACGCGGCAGCGGCCGATGAAGGCGGCGGGGCCGAAGGCTTCGGTGTAGGTGACGCCGTGGTAGGACGGGTCGGGGGTGTTGAGCAGGGCGAAGCGTTCCTTGTTGTCGGCCCAGGGGAACTTGCCGGAGTCGATGACGATGCCGCCGATGCTGGTGCCGTGGCCGCCGATGTACTTAGTCAGCGAGTGCACGACGATATCGGCACCGTGCTCGAACGGCCGGCACAGCACCGGGGTGGCCACGGTGTTGTCGACGATCAGCGGCACACCATGGCGGTGGGCGGCCTCGGCCAGCGCGGCGATGTCGACGATATTGCCGGCAGGGTTGCCGATGGACTCGCAGAACACCGCCTTGGTGCGCGAATCGATCAATGCTTCGAGGGCGGCGATGTCGTCATGGGCGGCGAAGCGGGTATGGATGCCCATGCGCGGCAGGGTGTGGGCCAGCAGGTTGTAGGTGCCGCCGTACAGCTTGGCCACCGAGACAATGTTGTCGCCGGCCTCGGCGACGGTCTGGATGGCATAGGTGATGGCCGCCATGCCCGAGGCCACCGCCAGCGCGCCAACCCCGCCCTCCAGGGCGGCCATGCGCTGCTCGAGCACGTCGTTGGTGGGGTTCATGATGCGCGAGTAGATGTTGCCGGCCACCTTCAGGTCGAACAGGTCGGCGCCGTGCTGAGTGTCGTCGAAGGCGAAGGAAGTGGTCTGGTAGATCGGTACGGCCACTGCCCGAGTGGTCGGGTCGGGGCTGAAGCCTGCGTGGATGGCGAGGGTTTCCAGCTTCATGCAATCGTTCCTTGAGCGTGGGTGGAGCGATCGAGCATGTGGCGGGGGAAGGGTATGGGTCAAGCGTGAACGCGCGATGGGCTGCCGGGCAGCAGCCCATCGCATCCACGGGCGCTTCTACTGGTCCTGCCGGCGCACCTGCATCAACCACTGCCCTCCATACCAGGCGCCACCTACCGCGATCAAACCCGCCACTGCGCGCCAGTCACGGAAGAACAGTCGCATCGCATTGATGGTGGGCGGTGCGTCGCTACTGCGGACGTAAATGCGGATCCGCGAGGGTTGTGGTGCGGGATCGGTCTCCACGCTGTCGTGTTGCGAAAGCGAAGCTGGGCTGACGCCCTCCTGGATGATCAGGTAGTCACGGCCCTGCTGCGCCACGCGGGCGTTGATCTTTTCCTTCTTCAACTGCTCGACCAGGCCTTTGGTGACGCTTTGGATCTGCTGATCCACGGTATGGACGAAGTCCAGTAACTGGGCGCCACTCACCTTTGGGTCGGCGGTAAACGCCAGCGGGCCGGCGTTGATGGTGGCGATTTCTATGGGTTTGTTCATTCTCAGCTCCTTGCCGAATCCGGCGACAGCAGGCCGGCGCGCTGCTGCGCGCCGGCCGCAGCTTCAGGCGTGTTCGAGAACCCTGCCAAGGCGCTCCTGGCGGGCAGCGATCAACCGTTGGGTAGCCTCGTAGGATACTTTGGTCACTTCGGAGTAGGTGATGGTCAGTTTGATATTGGCGCCGTCCATGCGCGCAGTTGCGGTTGCGCAGTTCATGCCACTGGGGAACTTGATCTCTCTTGGGCCGACAACGACGTTGCTGCTGATGACTTCACCCAGCTGTACTTTCTGGAACAGCCCCAAGTAATAAGTGGGTGTCACCTTGAACTGAGCCTGGCCGCTACCGACCACATCCGGCTTGAACACCGAACCCTGCCCGCTCATGCCGATACCCAGGTTGGCAGGCAAGTTCGATTTGTTGTTGATCTGGATGCTGTCTCCGGGCGCCGAGCCGCTACCCAGCACCAGTTGCTGGACGTTGTCCTTGAACACACAGTCCCAGACCGATCCGAGCTGCGTCGACAGCGTCTGGCTGGCCTTGTACACCCCGACGCCACCGACCTGCCGATAGTTGGCGATCACCACGTTGTAGTCGATGGTCCACTCCACCCCGCTGAAGCCCTGGGTGGGCACGGTGGTCTGCTTCCAGGACACGCTGTCGAGCCCTACCGAGCTTGGCAAGGTCTGGTAGACCGCGAGGGTCCAGGTATCGTTGGTCTGGTTGTCGAAGTCTACATAGTAGTCAGTGCTCATGATGCTCTCCTTGTCATGTGGGCCGAGCGTGTGGGGTCACGCGCTCGGCCCAGTGTCAGGAGCATCGATCATGCCAGGCTGGTGATCGCTTTCCTTTCAACCAGTTAGGCCGAAAAGCAGGGGTACAGGTGGACGTTTTCGTCCACCTGGGGGAGCCGATGGCGGACGTATCCGGCCACCTCAGCCAAGGGGCGCCCTGGCGTAGCACAAACGGCTCGGTCGCACCTTCATTCGCACCAGCGACAGCAGGAAGCCGAAGCCACACTGGTTGGGGTCCAGCACCGGTACGTAGCAGCCAAGGTCCTGCTCGATAAGCTTCGACAAGCGCTCGGCGACACCCATGAAGCCGGTACAGCCAAGCAACAGTGCCTGCGCGCCGTCCTCTTTGATGGCCGCCAGCCCGGCTTGCAATGCCTTGACCAGTACCACCTCCACATCACCCAACTGGGCCACCGGGCAGTCGATGGAACGGATGGAGGCAAAATTGATGCTCTGGCCATAATTGGCCACATGACCGCGTTGCAGGGCCAGGGTGCTCTGCAGGATGGTGATGATGGAAAACCGCTGACACAACCCCAGGGCACTGAACGCGGAGGTGGGGAAGCCGCCAATGATCGGGATATCGATCACTTCGCGGGCAGGCTCCACGCCGCACATGTCGAAATCGCTCAGCCAGATGCCGTCGAACCCCTGCTGCTCAAGCTGTTGGGCCAGGCGCACCACCGCCAGGGCGTTCTCGGTGAGATTCAGCCGGTTCTGGATACACGGGCTGCCCTGGTCGATGTTGTACACCTGGACCTCGACGTCCGGGGGCACCACTGGGGCTATCGAGGCCAGCAGGCCCTCGTTGTAGTTGCTGCTGTTGACCGGCGCGAGAACCGCAATACGCAGGCTCATAGTCGTAACTCCTGCAGTTGCTCGATGCTTCGGTAGGCGCCCATGTAACCCAGGTCTGCCAGCAACTGCTCGAAGCTCCACGCGATCAATCCACCGGGTTGGCGTAGCGGCGCCGCCGCCTGCCAGCCGATCAGGCAGGCACCGCGCCCGGCATAGCTCGGGTCCAGCGAGCCGTCGGCGCGCACCAGGTCGCCGTTGGAGGCCAGTGCCGGCCCCGGGCCTTCGAAGAACCAGGCAATGCTGTCCGGGGCCATGGCCAGCGGTTGCGGCTGGTGCTTGTCCCACAGCAACAGCGACTCGTTCTCGTAGCACAGGCGCAAGCTGCCTTCCGGGCTGTCGAGGTCGATGCGGCCGATGTCAAAGCCGCCCTGGGTAGTCACGCCGGCGTGGGTCAGGCGCGCATTGCGGGACAGGCAGCGGGCCATCAGGCCGAACTGGCCAAGCCAGTCGAGCACGGCCTGGCAAGTGTGCAGCTGCCCCGCAGCCAGGGCTCTGCCCAGCGCCAGGGCGCGGCTGAGGGTGCCGCGCAGCGGCAGCGCGGAAGGCAGCTGGTCGGGGCTCATGCACCATAGCGCCAGGCCACCGAACTCACCGAACGCCGGCGAGCCGACCACAGGGCGCAACATTTGCTCGGCGATCACATTGGCGTTTTCTGCGTACCCTTGGGCCTTGGCCGGCGGCGTCACATTCAACTCCACCACCAGTCCGCCCTGGCTAACCACGAACGCCGGCCGCGGCGGTATACCGGCAGCAGCGAAGGTGAGCATCGGCAATGAGGGCACCGCGCGCCCGGCGCCGTCCGCATCGACCACCGCCAGGCCCAGCTTGGCGGCGGCCAGGCACGCAACCAGAAAGCCCAGCGCGCCGCTTTCCGGCGGCACGACATAGGCAAGCTCGCGGCCCTGCTCGTTCAGGCGCTGGCGCAAGCATTCCAGGGCCTGAATCGGCCCGAGCGGGTACTGGCAACGCCCGATCGTTTCCGGTGCACCCATGTACGCCACTACCGCGGCGTCGCCGGCACGGGCCTCATCCACCGTGACCACCCTGACGCGGTCGCGCGGGTAGAATTCCCCGACATTGAACGCGGCCAGCAAGTGCCGGGCCGACGCCAAGGTGCCGCCACCACCACTGCCAAAGAAACAACCACCGTTGATCAACGCTTGCAGATCCTTGTGCTCCAGCTCAAACGCCATGATCGTGCTCCTGCTTTCGGGTTGAGGGGGTCAGCTCGACAAACGTGCCAGCCAGCTACGCACGGTGCTGGCGGGCGGGTAGTCCAGTTGCGGGTCGAGACCGCGTAGCGCGCGCACCAGGATCGACTGCACCTGGGCGCCACGTTCGCTGCGTTCGAGCAACCGGGCCAATTCCAAGGCGGCGTGCAGCCGCGCCGGCACCACGCCGAGGGTCAGTGCGGTGGACAAGGCGACGCGCAGGGTCGCCTCGGCTTCGCGGTCGTCACCAAGCGCCAGCAGCGCCCGGCCGCGTAACAGCATCAGTTCGCACAGGTAGGCGCGCTCCTGATGGTCCTGGGCCAGGTCGAGGGCGACATCCACCAGTTCCAGGCAGGCCTCTGCACGCCCGCCCAGCAACAGCACTTCGCCGCGCTTCCAGGCCTGGAAGCCATGGAACAACAGGCCGCCGTTACGCAGTACATGCTGCTGGTAGCCTTCGGCAATGGCCTGTTCACCGGCTTCGTACTCACCGGATATGCCCTGGTGATAGCCGCGCAGGATCATGCCCACGCCCCGGTAGAAGGAGAACTCGTGGCGCGCACTGAGCAGCTCCAGCTCGCGGGCCTGGCGCCCGAGTGCATCGCGCTCGCCCAGCACTGCGGCGAGCCAGGCCGCGCCCTGCAGAGCGACCGCGCGGTTGAAGGGGTTGTCGACCGCCTGCTCGGCGCGGGATTGCAAGCGGGCCAGCGCCTGGCGCGCCTGGCTGAACAGGCCCAGCTCGAAGGCGGCCAGGCCTTCGAAAGTGCGGGCCAGGCCTACCAGGTCCAGCCCTTGGTTCGATGGCCAACTGGCCTGGTCGTCCTCCAGCAGCCTGCCGCGCGTCAGGCAGGCCAGGCTTTCCTCGAAGTCGCCGAGCCAGAACAGGGTGTTGGCCATGGCCAGGTGGGCCTCGATGCGCAGTGCTTCGCCACCGGCTATCTGCGCCTGCTGCAGCATCTGTTGTGCCGTAGCGCGGGCCTCTGCCAGTTCCAGGCCCATCAACAGGGTGGTCCACAGCCCGAACGACACCGACGCCATCTCTTGCGCCTGGCCTTGGCGCGCGGCCAAGGCCTGGGCGTCCCGGTAGCTGGCCAGGCTGGTGATGCTCAACCAGCCCTCAATACTGCGAAAGCTAACTCCCAGTAACCGGTGCAACTCAAATTGCAAACGCCACAGGTCTTTGCCCTCGTAGACCCGCTCGGCTACTTCCAGGCCTTTCTGCAAAGGGCCCAGGGCGCCGCGGAAGTCGGCCCCGTCGATCAGCTTGCGGCCTTCGGCCAGGTAGCGCTCCACGGTCAGGCGCAAGTCCTGGCGCAACCGGACCCGCCGCTCGATCACCTTGCGATTGACCCCCAACAGCTGCGCCGCAGCACTCTTGTTGCCGTTGCAGCGGTTCAGCGCATGCTCGATCAGCAGTGTTTCCACCGCCGCCAGTTTGTCCGGCCCCTCAAGCCCGAGCAGCGCTTCGACCAGCTCTACGGCAAGCGCAGAGGCGGGCGAGGGCGGTGCCAGCAACTGCTCGAGGGTTTCCCGGCCGACCAGTGATGACGGGGCCAGGGTGCCGATGCGATCGATCGAATTGCGCAGTTCGCGCACATTGCCGGGCCAATCTCGCTGGCACAGCAGCTCCAGCGCTGCGGCATCGAAGTGCAGCGGTCGCCGTTGCTGACGGCAGAAGTGCTCGATCAGGTCCGGGATGTCCTCCCGCCGCTCGTTCAGCCCCGGCAGTTCGAGCTCGAACACCGACAAGCGGTAGTACAGGTCTTCGCGAAAGCGCTCCTCGGCCACCAGGCGCTTGAGGTCACGGTGGGTGGCCGCCACCACCCTGCCGCGGAAGTGCCGGCTCTCGCTGCTACCGAGCGGCCGGTACTGCCCGGTTTCCAGTACCCGCAGCAGCTTTGGCTGCAGGGCCAGGGGCAGTTCGCCGATCTCGTCGAGGAACAGAGTCCCCGCCCCAGCCATCTGCAGATGGCCCATGCGCTCGCCAACCGCGCCGGTGAACGCGCCGCGGGCATGGCCAAAAAGCTCGGACTCGAGCAATTGCTCGGGGATCGCCCCGCAGTTGAGGTCGATGAACGGTTTGCCCGGCGCGCTCAGACGGTGCAGTTGCTGGGCGATGACTTCCTTGCCGGCTCCCGTCGGGCCAAAGATCAGCACCGGCCGGTCGCTCTGCGCCACCCGCCGCAGCAGGGCTTGCAGCGCCTGCATGGCAGGCGAACGGCCAGGCACGCCGTCCTCGTCGCCCGGGTGCGTGGTGCACAGTGGCTCCATGAGAATCCATCCTCGTTGGGGTGAGCCAGGCAATGAGGTATAGCAGAGCGACGCGGCCGCTGCTGTGTGTCCGGGTGGCCACCGGTCAGAACGTCGTAAATGGCGCGTGGGTGCAGCATGGCTGCGCCATGCCAACCACTACAGCATCCGCACCATCTCCCAGAACGATGCCGCCACCCCGGTAATGCTTTCCCCGGCAATCAGCCCCGCTGCGGCCGTGATCGCAAACCGCTCTGTAACGCTCGGCCAACGGCAACCGACCAGCCAGGTAACCACCGCGCCGAGCCCCATCATCATGCTGATCGATGCCGGCAATATGAACGCCAGCCCCAGCGCGCCGGTACTCGGCAGCCAGCGCGCCACCCATTGCGGCAGCAGGCTGTCCAGCGCGCCCAGCAGCACGCCTGCCGCGCTGCCGGCCACGATCGCCCAGCGCAGCTCCGGCGACAGCGCCCCCAGCCCCTGCATCAGGGTCTGGGCCACGGCCTTCCAGGTCGCCACGGCCGGTGCGGGCCATTGCTCGGTAAGCAGCAGGGTCTGCGGATCGGGAATCAGCACCAGGTACACCAGCACGCCCGCCACGCTGCCGATGAGAATGCCCAGGCACTGTGCAATCAGTTGCTTGTATGGCGTGGCGCCGATCGCCTGGCCAACCTTGAAGTCGTTCATCAGGTCGGTAGCTTGCCCGGCCGCACCACCGGAAGTGTTGGCGCTCATCAGGTTGATGGCCACCTGGCCCGGGGCGACCAGGCCAAAGCTGAGCTGCGACAGCTTGCCGATGGCGCCGATCGGCGCAATACCGGTGGCACCGACCACGCGCGCGGCGACCACCGCAAGGCATATCGCCAAGGGAATGCTCAGCAGCGCCATCCACCAGTCGATGCCGAACAGCAACGCCTGTAACGCCACCACCAGCGCAATGGACAATAACAGCCCGCACGCAGGTGCCAGGGAAAATCGCCCACGGGCGTGCGCTGCCCGACTTGCCAGCGGGGCGGTGGGCCTTTGCCGGGGCATTTGCAACAGGCGGACCGACAATGAAGTCAGGGTCGCGCATACCATCAGGCTGACGCCCGGCCACAACAGCCATTCCACCAGGGCAGCGAACTGTGGGCCGCTGGCGTTCGGGGCCAGCACCACCAGGGCATGGTCGATCAGCCACGGTGCCAGCCCGCCCCAGGCCAGCGCGGCGCCGAACAGCAGCGTCAGGCCCACGCGGATACCGATGATGCCGCCGAAGCCGACCAGCATCAGCGAAGGATCGAGCGTGAAGGTCAGGCGCTCGAGCGCAGGCGAGGGTGCCCAGCGCGGTATCGCCCAGACGAACCCGTCAATCCACTTCACCAGCCCCGACAGCAACGCGGCACTGCACAGCACCTTTATCCGCATCATGGCTTCGTGGCCGTGGCGGTAGATCTGCTGCAATGTCTCCAGGGTCGCCATGCCCTCAGGGAACTTCAGGCCATGGTCATCGAGCAGGGCGGGGCGCAGATACCAGGCGATCCAGATGCCCAGGAAACTCACGGAGAACACCCAGGCCATCATCGGCAGCGGGTCCAGCTGGTGACCGGTAAGCAGGGTATAGGCGGGGATCGGCGCGACCAGCCCGCCAGAAACGATGGACGCGGCGGCCGAGGCCACGGTCTGGTTGATGTTGCTTTCTTGCAGCGTCCATGCGGGCCGTCCCTTCCTGCGCCCCGCCAGGCCCTGCCACAGGGCGAAGCCGACCAGCAAGGCGATGATCGACATGTTGAACGACCAGCCGATCCGAAGGCCCGCGTACACATTCGAGGGTGTCAGCAGAATGCCCAGCACTACGCCGGTGAGCACCGCCCGCAGGCTCAGTTCACGTTCGATGCGAGCCTGGGGAAGAGCGGTGGACGGGGCATCTCTCATGGCAATCCCTTGTCGGAGTGGTAAGCGCGCTTTGCACAACTGAGCCACTGCTGCCACAAAGGTTCACTGTTGCTTGCGGTTGTGCAGGCTGCCTACCAACGGGCATATCGTCCGGACAGTCCATCCTTGCGCGCCCTCCGTTTGCCACCCCGCACGACGCATGCACCAATCGGCAAATCCCCCGCTGGCGATTGCAAATTGTGTAACGGCAAAGTAGCGACACAGAATGTCGCAGGGGACTGCCAGGATGCCTGCATCCAACCCCCGAGGATTTTCGGAATGAAAGAATTGACTTGCTTCGCCGTCGGACTGGTCGTCGGCGTGCTGTTGATGAAGAAGACCCAGGCAGTCGTTGATCTGCAGCGCGAACTGGAGCGCGAGCGCGGCCGCCGCAGCGCTCAGCCCACAGCGTGAGAATTTTGATATATGGCTTTTTGCTACTGGTAGTTGATAGCGGATAGTGCTAAAAAGCCATCAAAGGACAGTTCGCCAGCAATATGACGCCAGCGAATCATCATCAAGGTCGATTGAGCACGTTTCATGTCAGATCCCAAAGACAGGCTGTTCCGGCATCTGGCCCTACTGCGTCTCATCCCCCGTGAGCCGAAGAGTATCTCCACCACCGAGTTGTTTGAGCGGCTGCGGCGCGAACGGTTCGACTTCGATCCACGCACGCTGCAGCGCGATTTGGCAGGGCGCCTTGCACTGGACTTCCCGTTGCTTTGCGATGAAAGCCAGAAACCCTATCGCTGGAGCTTCCCCAGCAACACGCCGGACTTCGAGTACCCGGCCTTGGACACGCCTACTGCATTGGCGTTCGTGCTTGCCCAAAGCCATCTGGACAAACTGCTACCTCCCAGCGTGATGCAGCTGCTGATGCCTCATTTCGACCTGGCCCGCCGTCAAATCAACGCGCTGCAACACAACAACCTTGCGCATTGGCGTGATAGCGTGCGTGCGCTGCCTAATGGCAAGGCACTGCAACCTGCAGAAGTGGATACGGTGATCTGGTCCAAGGTCGCGGATGCACTACTGGATAAGCGCCAGTTGGACGTGCTCTACCTCAGCCGTAGTAAAGGCCAGCCTAAGACGTTGCGCCTGCATCCGCTGGGGATTGTCGCGCGTCACTCCATCAGTTACCTGATAGCCGTTGTCGATGGCTACACCGATGCGCGTCAGTTCGCTCTGCATCGCATCCAGCAAGTGACCTGCCTGGAGGCACCTGCGGAAACTGCGTATGGGTTTGACATCGACAGCTATTTGCTGGGCGGAGGTTTCAACACTCCGGGGCCGGTCGAGCACGTCGAGTTAGTGGCCGACGTAGCACCGCAAATTGCTTGGCTGTTGAGCGAAACACCACTTGCACGAAACCAGCGCCTGGAGCACTTGCCAGGCTCAGACTGGCACCGTGTGCGAGCCAGCGTACCTGATGATCAGGAAACCCAGTGGTGGCTATTCGGTCTGGGAGAGAACGCTCGCCTGCATGAACCGCGCAGCTGGGTCCAAACCATCCGAACAAGGCTTATGGACGCGCAGGCATTGTACGCGCAGCCGTCAGCCGAACTGTCTTCCGTTGCCAACCACCCCTCTGGCTGCCAGGAAACCAACAATGAAGTCTGATTCGTCAAAACCGTCCAACTCGAACAGCAACCATGAAGAGATCCAACGGGACATTATCCAGAGCGTGACGGCGCTTTCCACCAGCGAAACCGTCAGCCGCTTTGGCAGTGCCAATGCCGAATACATCAAAGGCTTCACGGGCGTCGATAACGAAACCGGGCAGCGCTTCGCCAAGGGGCTGGCCGATATTGCCAAGCACAAAGTCAACGACGACCCGCTCTACGCCAAGCAGAACATCAAACAACAGGCAGGCTATTCTGCGGAGGTAGCTACCACCAGCTGTGATAATGCCGAGGCAATCATCAATGGTTCGAAAGTGCGTACTTCGCGCAGTGACGACCTGCCCCAATACGGCAAGAACCACAATGTGGTGGACCGTGTGCAGCTCATAGACGGGCAGGTTATTGAAGGCACGCAGTCGCAGATGAAGTTTGTGGGTAACCGCGATCAGTTGTTCGAGGACATTGCCAGCGAGAACGGAAAGTTCGCCCGCTACCGTGGAATCAAGCTCGAGCTGCCATCCGAACAGTTTGAAGGAGCAGAAGCTCATTGTCGCGAAAAGGCTGCAGCGCTGCGCGAGCAGGCTACCAAGGTCGATGCGGCGGGCAAGCCAGACGTAGCGGCCAAGCTTCGCCGCGATGCGGATAATTACGAGCAGTTGGCGGATAACGTCAAAGACAGTGGGCTGACCACCGAGGACGCCATTTTCTATCGTGAGAACCCCGAACTCGCCACGGTAATGGATATCGGCCGCACTAGTCATCGCGCCGGCCTGGAGGGCGCCAAGCTTGGTGCGATTGTCGGGGCCAGTATCTCGACGCTGCAGAATGTGTTCTCGGTTGCGCAAGGCAAGCAAGACCTCACAGATGCAGCGCGTGCGGTAGCGACAGATACCGCCAAGGCAGGTGCTCTTGGCTATGGCACTGCATTTGTCGGTGCAGCACTCAAGGGGGGTATGCAGCAGTCCGGCAATGTGACTCTTCGTAATCTGGCCAATACAAATGCACCGGCAATGGCAGTGAATGTTTGCCTGTCGCTCGGCAGTTCCGTCAAGCGATACGTCACCGGTGAAATCAGCGAAGCGCAGTTGCTTGCTGAACTGGGCGAGAAGGGCTCGGGCATGCTCGCCAGCAGCATGATGGCGGCCGTCGGCCAAGTCGCTATTCCAATTCCATTCGTAGGCGCGGCCGTTGGCGGCATGATCGGCTACACCCTGTCTTCGCTGTTCTACCAGGCAGCCCTGGATGCCGCATGCGGGGCTGAACTTTCCCGTATTCAGCTGGAGCGCACCCGTGCCATCCAGGCTGCTGCCCGCGATCGTATCGCTGTTGAGCAGGCCGCCTTGGATGAGTTCACCAGCCGTGAAATCCCGCAATTGCGAAGGGAGACGCAGCAGCTGTTTTCCAAGATCAATGCCACCGGCAGCGTCAGTACTGATGAGGTTGCAGCGGCGATCAATGAGTACGCCACGTTGCTGGGCAAGAAGCTGCAGTTCCAGACACAAGATGAGTTCGACAGTTTCATGGACAGCGACAGCCCGCTGGTTCTGTAAGCATGTTGCCGACTTAAAATTTCCAAGGAACGAGGACAACACCGTTCATGCTGATCAAGCTCCTGTCCACGCCGGACAAAAAACATTTGATAGACCTGGCAAAGCTGCTCGCGCTTTCCGATAAGCCCCTGTTGTGGGATGGCAAGACAGCCGCTGAAGTGAATGCCGGCACCAACCTCGATGCCCTTTCAATCCAGGAAGGTGAGCATGAGCGCGAACTGATTGCCGAAATGGAGCAATTGGCAGGTATCAACCAACAGTCGTCATCGTTCGTCTGGCCTGGTAGACGGACCGATGTGCAGTCGAGCCTGCTTGAGGCCGTCAAGACGTTTCCTATCACCCAGGCAGATCGCCCTGAGTCCCGTGCCCAGGCAGCGAAGACCGTGCTCAAGGAATTGCTCAAGGACAAGAAGTGCGATCAACCTTCCATTCCGAAGGTAATGCTGTTCGAGCTGATACTCGTGTCGCTGCGAGGTGGCTGTATTTCCAGCATCGAATGGGCACTACTCAAAGAGTTTCAACAGCACCACAAACTTGAAGACTTCATCTTCGATGACCTCCTGGAACGCGCAGAAGTGCTGAACAAGGAAGTCAACAAAACCATCTCAATTGTGCTTGAGTAAGGAACGCATCATGCCATTACCCCTGCTTATCGGCGCCGCCGCCATCGCTGGCATCTACGGTGCAGTCAAAGGCGTCAGTGGTGCTATCGACCACAGTAATGCCAGCGATCTCAACGAAGACGCTCGTACCATGGTCAACAACGCCAACGAGGAAATTGAAGATCAGCGCGAGAAGACCAACAGTACGTTGGAAGACTACGGTCAGCGCAAACTGCGTGCGTTCAATGGCGTAATTGCCGATTTCATCACGACTTATGAGCGTATCAAGAACGTTGAACTCTCGCAGAGCCCGGAACTGGACAAGCTCAACGCAGGCGATTTCACCAGCAAGACGCTGACTGGGCTACGCCAGGATTATAAAGCGCTGCAGGACGCAGGTCTGGGCTTGGGTGCGGGCCTGAGTGGCGGCGCAGCACTTGCCTTCGGTGCCTACAACGGCACCATGTTGCTGGCGACTGCCAGCACCGGCACTGCCATTTCTTCGCTAGGGGGGGTGGCTGCAACTAATGCTACCCTGGCCTGGTTGGGTGGTGGTTCGCTGGCCGCAGGCGGTTACGGCATGGCAGGCGGTATGATGGTTCTGGGTGGCATTGTGGCGGGTCCGGCATTGGCCATCTTTGGCCACGTTCTGGGTAACAAGGGTGAAGAGGCCCTGAACAAGGCCCGCAGTAACATGGAACAGGCCCGTACAATCCGCGACCAAGCCAAGCTGATGACCGACAAATTGAGCGCCATTGCACAAGTCACCACGCTAGCCAACAACACCTTCTCCAATGTCAGCTCGCAACTGCGTCGCGCTGTGAATGAAATGAAGACGGTTATCGATCAGCAAGGTGTCGACTACCGTGGTTACTCGGATCAAAGCAAAAAAGTGGTGTTCGGCTCGGTCAAGTTTGCCCAGTTGCTCAAGGCCATGATCGACACTCCGATTCTGGATACTGACGGTAACTTGGTGCTGTCCACTGAAAAGCGCATCAAGGACGTCACGCTGGTTGCTAATGGCAAGAAAGCTGGCCTGGACGCTCCTGTCGCTTGAGTGTTGCTGGTTCAAATGCTGCGCTAGCAATACTAGAGCCCACGCATTTGCGTGGGCTCTTCAATTTCAATACAGCCCTCCCAAGGCGCGGATGAGGTCTGAATGATTACCTCCGACTCAGCGTTATCGAGGTTCCCCTGTAACCAATGTGGCTTGTGCTGCCAACGTGTGGACAAATCTGACGAGACTCGGTTTCTGGATCGGGGGGATGGTGTTTGCAGTCACTACGACTCCTTGCGAAAAGGCTGCGGTATCTACGAGCAACGACCTGATATCTGCCGTGTAGATCGTCAGTACGTTGAGCGTTTCGCCGAGCACTATGGCTGGGATGAGTTTGTGGCGATGAATGTGGCGGTTTGCATCGAACTGCAGAATGACGGGCATCGGGCTGTGCTGTGCAAAAGTACTACCTGAGCAACCCGTCTTTAGCGCATGCCCTGGTGTCGTGCGTACCGCCAAGCGAATCTGGTAGTCCATTTTGCTTTCCCACACTGCACCGACTGTAAAGATATGCAAAGTTTCCCCAGGCCATCACGCTGTCACTCTAGAATCCGCCCGCTGCCGAACTTGGTAATGGCAGGCAGCAGATCTAGCCTTGTGGAGCGTTCCAATGAAGTCGAAACACCTTTTCCGCGCAGCTCTGGTTGCGGCGTTGGTATCGGCCTTGTCAGGCTGCTGGATTTTCATGCCGCCGGGTGGTGGCGGTGGTCATGGTGGTGGCCACGGTGGCGGCGGTGGCTTTGGCGGCCATCAGGGCGGTGGCCCTCGCTAAGCTGACCTAGCGATGGAGCGCACAGCCTCGGCCGGGTCGCTAAAGCGTACCCGGCGCGAGCGCACATACCACGGTTCACCTCACCCCGACCGCCCAAACCGCTTGCGATACTCCGCCGGCGTCACCCCCACATGCTTCACGAACGCCCGCCGCAACGTATCCGCATTGGCAAACCCGCACAGCGCCGCCACCTGCTTCGGTGCCTCTCGCCCAGCCTCCAGCCGCGCCCGCGCAGCATTCACCCGCGCCAGCTCCACCCACGCGGCCGGGGTCATGCCCACATCACCCTGAAACACCCGTGCAAAATGCCTCGGGCTCAGCCCAACCCGCGCAGCCAGGCTGGCAACCCCGTGGTCCAGTGCAGGGTTGCCGGCCACGTAACGCTGCAACCCCTGCAATGCCGAACGCCCAACCGGTGATGTCCCACCTTGCCGGCTGAACTGCAGCTGCCCGCCAGGCCGCTTGAAGTACATCACCAGGTGCCCGGCAACCTGCTTGGCAATATCCCGCCCCAGGTCTTCTTCCACCAGGGCCAGCGCCAGGTCCAGCCCGGCCGTTACCCCCGCAGCGGTACGCAGGTTGCCGTCATGCACCTGAATGGCGTCGGCATCCACCTGCACCCGCGGATAACGCTCGGCCAGCGGCTGCGCCACGGCCCAATGGGTGGTCACACGCCGGTCATCCAGCAACCCGGCAGCCGCCAGGGCAAACGCCCCCGTGCACACCGAGCCGTAACGCCGGCAAGCGCCCGCGCGTTGCCGCAGCCAGTCGAGAATGCCGGGGCGCAGGTATTGCTCGGCAGCCTGCGGCGTGCCGGCGACCAGCAAGGTGTCGATGGCGTCCAGGTCTTCGCCGATCCAGCCGTCGGCGACCAGGCGCGTACCGGAAGAGCTCACCAGTGGCCCCGGTTCGCAAGCCAGCAACAGCAGGCGATAGGCATCACGGCCGGCCTGGCGGTTGGCTTCGGCGAACACATCGAGCGGGCCGCAGGCATCCAGCAGTTGTACGCCGGGCATGGCCAGGATGGCGACCGTGATGGGGGCAGAGGGCATGGTGGCTCCGGGCGTTGCGCCGCAAGTCCGTAATCCGCCGACAATGGCAGTATCTGGCGTTACAAGTCAATTGAGGACATTGGCTCACGACCGCAGACTGGGCTCGTCATCAACCCACCCAGGAGCAACCATGTCCTCATCTATCGCCGGTATCCAGGTGCCCGACAGCGCCATGGCTCGGGAAATCACCGAGCTCGTCCGTGACACGGCTTCCCCTTTGCTGTTCCACCACTCCAGCCGGGTGTTCTACTTCGCGGCCCTTGCCGGGCAGCGGCTGGGGCTGCGCTACGACAGTGAACTGCTGTACGCAGGCTGCATGTTCCATGACATGGGCCTGACCCACCAGCACAGCAGCGATTGCTGCCGCTTCGAGGTGGACGGTGCCAATGCGGCGCGCGATTTCCTCCAGCGCCACGGTGTGGACGAGCGCGATGTCGAGCGTGTGTGGACGGCGATCGCGCTGCATACCACGCCGGGCATTCCAGAGCACATGCACCCGCTGATCGCCCTGGTCACGGCGGGGGTGGAGACTGATGTGCTGGGGCTGCACCACGAAGGACTGGGGATTGCCGCGCGGGACGAAGTGGTTCAGGCGCACCCGCGTGGGGAGCGGTTCAAGGAGGCGATCATCCAGGCGTTTTACGACGGGATCCGGCACAAGCCGCAGACCACGTTTGGCAACGTGAAGGCGGATGTGATCGCGGACAAGGAACCTGCATTCCGGCCTGGGAATTTCTGCAGCATCATTCGGCAGTCCTGCTGGGCGAGCTGAGTAAAGCGGGCTGGTGCTGCCGGTGTTCGCAGGCCCTGGTGCAAGTCAGCTAAACAGATTGGGGCCGCTTTGCGACCCTTCGCGGGCGTGCCCGCTCCCACAGGTTGCGCATCAGATCAAACTGGTGCTATCGAAGTGGGAGCTGGCACGTCGAGCGCAGAGTCCGCCGCCGAACGCTCGCGATTCGCCACCCCGAACGGCACATGCACCATCGGCAAATCCCCCGCCGGCGATTGCAAATGGCTGCGCTGGTCATCAAAGAACACATGCGGCTTCAGTATCGACAGCACCCTGGGTTTTTCCATCCCGCCCAGAAAGAAGCATTCGTCCGGCGATACGCCCCAGTCTTTCAACGTCGTCACCACCCGCTCGTGCGAAGGGGCATTGCGCGCCGTCACGATGGCAATCCGCAAGATGCGCTTGTACGCCGGGTCCTCGGCCAACTTGCGGTCTTCGAGCATGCGAATCAGCGAAAGCTTGCGGTACAGGTCCGCCAGCGGCCCCGGCGAATGCGGGATGCCCTTGCGCACGCGTTCATGCTCCTGAAACTCGTCCAGGTTGTCGTCGCGCTTGTACACGCGCTCGGCCTCGTCATCGGCAATCACCCCGTCAAAGTCGAAGGCTACCCGCAGTTCGGTGTCGATCTCGTCATCGTAGATGCGTGTCGGCAGCACCCGCCCGGCCGGGTAGTTGGCGTCGATGGCTTTCTGCACATCTTCCTCGTTGGCGCTGAGAAACAGCGAGGCATTGAACGCCGGGATGTACTCGTAGGGCGAGCGGCCCGACATGAACGCCGCGCGGGTGATGTCCAGCTGGTAGTGGCTGATCGAGCGAAACACCCGCAGGCCGGTTTCCGGCGAGTTGCGCGACAGCAGCACCACCTCCACCGGCAACTGCTCGGGGAAGGCCTGGTTGATGCTCAGGAAGCGACGAATGAACGGGAACGCCACACCCTTGGGGAAGGGTTCGTCCAGGTTCTGCTGCTGGTGCTGGCGGTAAGCCTCGACGCCCTCGGTCTGGTAGATGTCGTCCGAGACGGTGAGGTCGAACAGCGCACTCGAAGCAACGCCGATGACCAGTTTCTGTTCGATGGGGTAGGGCATGAAGCAACTCCTGAGCGTGAGCCGAGGGCAAGGGATCCTGTACAGCGCGATTCTGTAGGAGCGGCCTTGTGTCGCGAAAGGGCCGCAAAGCGGCCCCTGGATTTCAGCAACTGTGCATAGTCTGTTGGGGCTGCTCTGCAGCCCTTTCGCGACACAAGGCCGCTCCTACAAGGCGCTGGGCAGGACTGACAGTTGCTCCACCAGAAAATCCACGAACACCCGCACCCGCGCCGGCATCGCCGGGCCGCCGACGAACACCGCGTGGATCGGCTCGCAATCACCTGGGTTGTACGCCTCCAGCAACGGCACCAGCTGCCCTTTGGCCAGGTCATCGGCCACGGTAAAGGTACCGATGCGCGCCACGCCGGCGCCGAGCCTGGCCAACTGCGCCAAGGCCTCGCCGCTGCTGCATTCGATATTGCCCGTCACCTTCAATGAAAAAACCTGCCCGTCGCGGCGGAACGGCCAGTCGGGTGCGGCGCGGCGGAAGTTGAAGCGCAGGCAGTTGTGTCGGGCCAGGTCCTCCGGCACAAGCGGCGTACCGCAGCGCGCCAGGTACTCGGGCGAGGCGACGATCACCTGGCCGGTTTCGCCAATGGCGCGGGCGCTCAACGAACTGTCCGGCAGGTGGCCAAAGCGCAGCGCCACGTCGGCCTGGCCGCCGAGAATGTCGGCCACTTCGTCGCTGAGGGTAAGGTCGACCAGCACCTGCGGGTAGCGCGCGCTGAACGCTGCCAGCAACGGCACCACGGTCAAGCGGCCATGGCCCAGCGCTGCGCTGACCCGCAAGCGCCCGCGTGGCACGCCCTGGTCGGTGATGGCCTCTTCCACTTCTAGCATGTCGGCCAGCACCCGCCGTGCACCGCGCAGGTACGCTTCGCCCTCGGGCGTGAGGGTGATCGCCCGGGTGGTGCGCAGCAGCAGGCGGGTGCCCAGGCGCTGTTCGGTGCGCGCGAGGATCCGGCTCACCGCCGAAGGCGTCAGGCCCAGCGCCCGGGCGGCGGCGGACAGGCTGCCCTCCTGGGCCACCTTGGCAAATATTTCCATCTCTCCGGATCTTCCACTGAAGTCCATTTGTGCCTCTTCAGCAAAGGTGGTTCGCAAAAATGCAGTCTAGTGCGGCTCAGCTTCGGATCGTAGCATTTGCAGCACAGATAAGGAGCTTGCCATGCGTATCAATCCACCTCTTGTCGCACTCGCCATCGGTGCCTTCGGCATCGGGGTCACCGAGTTCGCCCCCATGGGCATGTTGCCCAGCATCGCCACCGACCTTGGCGTCTCCATCCCCGCTGCCGGGCTGTTGGTCAGTGCCTATGCGATCGGTGTGCTGATCGGCGCACCGCTGATGACCCTGGCCACGGTGAAGATCCCGCGGCGTTACCTGCTGATCGGGCTGATGGCCATCTTCACCCTCGGCAACCTGATGTCGGCCCTGGCCAGCGACTACGCCAGCCTGCTGGTCGCCCGCGTGGTTACCTCGCTGAACCACGGTGCGTTCTTCGGCATCGGCTCGATCGTCGCGGCCAGCGTGGTGCTGCCCGAGAAGCGCGCCGGGGCCGTGGCCGCCATGTTCATGGGGTTGACCCTGGCCACCATCGGCGGTGTGCCGCTGGCGACCTGGTTCGGTGAAATGCTGGGCTGGCGCACGGCATTCTGGGGCATCGCCGGGCTCGGCCTGGTGGCAATGACCACCCTCTGGTACGCACTGCCCAATGTGCAGTCGCCCAAGGGTGGCGGGGCTATGGCCGAAATCCGCGTGCTGGGCCGCGGGCCGGTGCTGGCGGCACTGCTGCTGACCGTGGTGGGCTCCAGTGCGATGTTCACGGTATTCACCTACATTGCGCCGATCCTGCAGAGCGAGGCGGCAGCGTCCACTACCTTCGTCACGGCCATGCTGGTGTTGTTCGGTGTCGGCCTGACCTTGGGCAACGTGTGGGGTGGCAAGGCGGCGGACCGCTCGATCGACCGTACCCTGATGTTGTCGCTGGCCGTGCTGATTGCGGTGTTGCTGGTGTTACCGCTGGTGATGGACTGGCCGCTGCCGACTGCGCTGGCGATCCTGGTGTGGGGCGCTGCCAGCTTTGCCCTGGTGCCGCCGCTGCAGATGCGGGTGATGGAGGCGGCCAAGGATGCGCCCAACCTGGCGTCGGCGGTGAACATCGGGGCGTTCAACCTGGGTAACGCGATTGGTGCGGCGCTGGGTGGGGCGGTGATCAATGCCGGGCTGGGGTATTCGGCGGTTTCCCTGGCGGGGGCGGCGATGGCGGCGGTTGGGTTGGTGATGGTATTGATGTTTGCCTGGCGTGGGCGGGCGGTGGCATTGGGGGATCGGGCAGCGGTGTAAGGGCTTGAGATCCTGGGGGCGCTTTGCGCCCCTTTCGCGACACAAGGCCGCTCCTACAGGAAACCGCGATTCCTTGTAGGAGCGGCCTTGTGTCGCGATGGGCTGCAAGGCAGCCCCACAGTTTTGCCCATCACGGCGTACCGTTACGGCCATGCAGGTGATAGGCCGGGCGCTCGCTCAGCCGCTCGTAATAATCGCGCACGGCCGGCAGGTGCGGGTGCTCGAACGGCGTTTCGAACCAGCGGTTGACCGACAGGCCAATGGGGATGTCGGCCAAGGTGAACTGGCTGCCGGCCACGTAGGCACCGGTGCTTGCCAGCTGGCGGTCGAGAATGTGCATGTAGCGCGCCCAGTCCGCGCAGCCGGCGGCCAGGGCCTGTGGGTCCTGGTGGGCGGGCGAATGCCTGACCAGCGACATGAACGCGTAGCTCCAGGAACGGTTGAGGTCCGAGGCCTGCCAGTCGATCCACTGGTCGATCCTGGCCCGAGCCTGCGCCTCGCCCGGGTAGAACCCGGTGGCGCCATAGCGCGTGGCCAGGTAGCGGATGATGCTGTTGGATTCCCACAGGGTGAAGTCGCCATCCTGGATCACCGGGATCATGGCGTTGGGGTTCAACGCAAGGAACTCGGCGCTGTCCGTGGGCTTGAAACCCGCCCCCCAGTCTTCGCGCTCGAACGCGACCTCGAACTCGGCGCACGCCCACAGGACTTTTCGTACATTGATGGAGGAGGCTCTGCCCAGTATCCGTAGCATGGTGTTCATCCTTGTGGGGGGAGATTGATCGTCCGTCACTGCCGGTTGCCGGTCAAGAGCCTGAGTGGTGGTGGAGCATCCCCTTTGTAGGTTCCTTGTAGTCCATTTCCGAAAGTAAGCCTTTCCACCCCCAAGGTTATTGTGGCGGGGCAGGCAGCGCCCTAGTCTCGGCACGCTCGTAACCCCGAGGAATGGACATGGACAAAGACACTCCGAAAGAAAGCAGCAACCTCAATGTCGTGCGTGCAGCGGGCCGTTTTGGCAACGGCGGCGCCGAACTGGTGCAGATGAACGCGCAGTTGCCAATGCGTACGGCGCTGATGGAGGCCTCGAGCATCATGGGCTGCATTACCGAACTCACCCGCAAGGCCATCGACCGGCCCGGTGACCGCAAGGCGATGATGCAGGCCACGTATTACCTGGCAGGCATGGCCAAGGCGCTGATCGACGGCCAGTTGCAGCAGTTGCGCCAGGCTCGGGGAGGCGAGCAGGAGCCTTAGTCAGACTTGCCTGGGGACCATGAACTTGGCACCCTTGGCCAGTTTGAATCTCTGTATCACGACAGAAGGAAGTTCGCATTGAGCTGGGACAAGGTGGGGAAACTCCTCGTAGCCGTGCTGCTTGGCCTGATGGTCCTGCTGACCGCCTATGGGTTGCTCAGGGGCAACCCGCGCCTGGAGGCATCGCTGACCTATGCCTACCTCACCTATCCCAGCCAGTTCAGCGAACGCATCACCAAAGCCAGCGAGCAGCTCAAGTACGAGCAGTTGCAGGGGCGTATCAATGCCATCAGCGAGGGCGGGCTGAGCCACGATCAGGTCGAGCGGCTGATCGAAATGGCCCAGGCGCCGTATGCCCAGCTGTTCGCCAAGCCCTTCGAGGCCGGGCTGGTCGACCACCGTACCGGTCTGCTCATCGAGCTGCGCAACAGCGGTGATGCGCAGGTGCGCCAGGTGAAAATCCGCCTGCCGGCGAAAGGCCTGGTACAGGTGCGCGATGCAGCTGGCAATGACACCATCCTTGAAACCTCCACCATGCAAGCGGACATCCCCGTCATCGAGCCGGGTGGCGCGTGCAAGGTATGGGTGTATTTCGATGCGGACTACTCACAGATCCGCCAGGGCGGGGTCAGCATCAGTCACGCCGATGGCAAGGCTGACATACAGGTTTACCGCGAGGTCATCGGTTTCCCGGCCTGGGTGGCCCGTTACAGCCGCGAGCTGATGGTGCTGCTGGGCGTATTGGCGGCCAGCGTGCTGGGCCTGGGGTATGCCTGCCTGTCGCGTCGCCGCGTGGCGTGAGCTTGCCGGGCGTGTCTTCAGGGCAAAGGACATTTGCCGCAAACTCAACAATCGCCCGTTGACAACCCTCTATAGTGCTCGGCATTACAAGACCCATGCCGAGCCTGCCCGATGATCCCCTCCCTGGACTCCATTTTTTCCCGCCTGCGCCTGCGTCAGTTACGCCTGCTCATCGAACTGGACCGCTGCGGCTCCCTGCACAAGGCGGCGGAGGCCATGGCGATTTCCCAGCCTGGTGCAACCAAGGCCTTGCGCGAGGTGGAGGAGGTGCTGGGTGTGCCGTTGTTCCAGCGCCTGCCCAGCGGCCTGGTGGCCAATGACGTAGGCCGTTGCGTGGTGCGATATGCGCGCTTGATTCACAGTGACCTGGGGCATTTGCGCGAAGAGGTGCTTGGCATCGTCCAGGGCCAGGGTGGGCGGCTGGCGGTGGGTAGCATCATGGGTGCCATGCCGACCCTGGTCGGCGCCCTCGGGCGGTTGCGCCGCAAGCAGCCGCAACTGGCGGTGGAGATCGCCGAGAACACCAGTGCCAACCTGCTGGCCCAGCTTGATGAAGGGCGCCTGGACCTGGCCATCTGCCGGCCAGGGCTGGGCCGCAACGCGGCGGACTACGCCTTTGTCGAACTGGCCCAGGAGCCGCTGGCGGTGGTCGCGCACCCGCAGCACCCGCTGGCCGGTGCGGCGGCGCTGGAAGTTGGCGACCTGAGCCAGTATCGCTGGATCGTCTACCCGGCGAACATGCCAATGCGCCAGGCGCTGGAGCGTGAGTTGAGCGAGGCGGGGGTGGAGGTGCCACGCTACCCGCTGGAAACCTTCTCCACCTTCGCCACCTTCATGCTGCTGGAAGACGACCCGACGCTGGTGGCGGTGATCCCCAGCGCGGTGGCGGCCTTTGCCGAGCAGCGCGGGTTGCTGGTGTCGCTGGCAGTGCAACTGCGGGCACTGAGCGAGCCGTTCGGGATCGTGCACCGGGTAGCAGCGCCGCTGTCGCCGGCGGCGCGGTTGCTGGTGGAGGAGCTTACGGCCGGTTGAGCCCTGTTGCGGCCCCCTATGGGAGCGGGTCTACCCGCGAAGAATACGACGCGGTGGATGGCACCGGCTACGCCGGTGTTCGCGGCCACGGCCGCTCCCACAGGTAAAGCGTGAACCCGAAGCCTGCGCCGTACCTGTGGGAGCGGGTTCACCCGCGAAGCAGGCGACGCGGTGGATGGCACCGGCTGCGCCGGTGTTCGCGGCTGAAGCCGCTCCCACAGGTACAGCGCAAGCCCGAAGCCTGCGCCGTCCCTGTGGGAGCGGGTTCACCCGCGAAGCAGGCGACGCGGTGGATGGCACCGGCTACGCCGGTGTTCGCGGCCACGGCCGCTCCCACAGGTAAAGCGTGAACCCGAAGCCTGCGCCGTACCTGTGGGAGCGGGCAAGCCCGCGAAGCAGGCGACGCGGTTGATGGCACCGGCTACGCCGGTGTTCGCGGCCACGGCCGCTCCTACAGGTAAAGCGTGAGCCCGAGGCCTGCGCCGTACCTGTGGGAGCGGGTTCACCCGCGAAGCAGGCGACGCGGTGGATGGCACCGGCTCTGCCGGTGTTCGTGGCTGAAGCCACACAGGGATCTCGCAATCTAGGTCTCAGAACTGCCGCTCGCGGTAATCGATCAAGCTGGAAAACACCGCAATCAACACCGCAGCCACCACAAAGAAGATCAGCGCAAAGAAGTAATCCCCGGTGAACTGCACGATCAGCCCGATCACGATCGGCACCAGCACTCCGGCCATGTTGCCGCAGAAGTTCATGGTGCCACCCAGCACGCCGGTGCGCGACGGCCCGCCGATGATCGCCGGCAGGCACCAGTACATCCCACACCAACGGATGAAGAACATCGCCACGCACAGCAGGCTGATCACCGCGACGGTCTCGCCCACATAGGCTGCCGCCAGGATGCACAGCGCCGCCACCAGCGCCGAACCGCTGAACATGGTGCGCATCACCAGGTTCGGCGAGGCACCGCTGGCCCGCCAGCGGTCACCGATCCAGCCGCCGATCAGTTCGCCGACAAACCCGCACATGAAGATCAGGAAGGTCGCCCCGCCCATGGCCGAGATGTTCAGGCCGTGGGCCTTGTGCAGGTAGCTCGGCATCCAGGTCAGCAGGCCGTAGAACACTGCCAGGATGCAGCTGTAGCCGGCGAACATGGCAAAGATCGAACGGTCCTTGAGCAGCTCGCGCAGCGGCAGCCTGGCCTTGGCTGCCGCGGCATGGGCGCTGGCGTTGCCTTCGGTGATGTGGCGCAGCTCGGCCTCGTTCACCCCCGGGTGCTCGCTGGGGTGGTTGCGGATGTACTTCCACGCCAGGATGCCGGCCAATACGGTGCCGACCCCGGCCACCACGAAGGCCAACCGCCACGAACCCAGCCAGGCAATCAGCCCGGAAATCAGGATCGCCCCCAGGGCGCTGCCCAGCGGCGCGCCGCCATCCACCAGCACCGCGCCACGGCCACGTTCGTTAGGCGTCAGCCAGGCGCCATTGAGCTTGGCCCCGGCGGGCATGATCGGCGACTCGGCCACGCCCAGGCCGATGCGCGTCAGCAGCAGTACCAGCCAGTTGTGCGAGGCCGCGCCCAGTGCCTGGAACAGGCCCCAGGCCACGGTTGCCGCGCCAATGATGCCGCGGGTGTGGAAGCGGTCCAGCAGCATGCCGCCAGGGATCTGCATCAAGGCATAGGACCAGAAGAACGCACTGAGCATCAGCCCTTCCATGGCCGGCGTCAGGTTGAATTCGGGGGCGATCAGCGGCAGCGCCACCGACAGCGAGGCGCGGTCGATGTAGTTGATTGCGGTCAGCAGCAACAGGATCAGGAAGATGCGCCAGCGCACCGTGGTCATCGGGGCCGCAGCGGGCAGCGCCAGGTCGGCCGGGGAGGGGATGGTCTTCATCGCAGGAGCTCGTTGTTGTGATTATCGGGAGGCGTAGCAACTACGCAGGCCGATTGTTGGAGCGCTGGCGGCAGTGCAGGTAATGAAAAGAGCTGATCCGCCAATAACGCCTGCTTATTACCCAGGCAGGGGATAAGCAGTGGTTATTGGCGGATCAGCTCTTTTCATTATCGGTGGCCCTGGCCCGCGCTCTAGATTGCCCCGGCACGGCCCGCCAGCGTCACGGCGGGCACAACAAGAACAACGCAGTTGCCTGAGGACCCCTCATGAGCCAATTCCAGTTCCATTTCCCCACCATTGCCAAATGTGGCGCGGGCCTGGCCGACCAGGCCGGTGCGCTGATCAAGCCGTACGTGGACGGCACCCTGCTGGTGGTCACCGACCAGGGCCTGATCGACGCTGGCATCCTGGCCGGCTTCTTCGCCTCGCTGGAGCAGGCGGGCATCGACTACCAGCTGTTCTGCGCCGTTGAAGCCAACCCCAGCACCGACGTGCTCGACGCTGCCGTGGCGCTGCTGAAAGAGCGCAACTGCACCGCCGTGATCGGCGTGGGCGGCGGCAGCAGCATCGACACCGCCAAGGGCGTGGCGGCGATGGCCACCAACCCTGGCAACATCCTCGACTATGAGGGCTACGACAAACTGACCCAGCCGCCGCTGCCGATCTTCGCCATCCCGACCACCTCCGGTACCGGCAGCGAATGCACGGCGTCGACCGTGTTCACCAACAAGCGCACGCTGTTCAAGACGGTGATCGTCAGCCCGCGGCTGTTCCCGCGCCTGGCCATCCTCGACCCGGCACTGACCCTGAAGCTGCCTGCGGCCATCACCGCCGCCACCGGCATGGATGCCCTGACCCATGCCATCGAGTCGTATGTGTCGCGCCAGGCCAACCCGATCAGCCAGGCCATGGCCCTGCAGGCCATTCGCATGATTGCCGGCAGCCTGGAAAAAACCTACTTCGTCGGCACCGACATGGCGGCCCGCGAGCAGATGCTGCTGGGCTCGTTCCTGGCCGGGGTGGCGTTCTCGCAATCCAAGCTGGGCAACGTGCATGCCATTTCCCACACCTTCGGCGGGGTGTTCAACATCCCCCATGGCATCGCCAACGCCGCCCTGCTGCCTTACGTGATCAAGTTCAACCTGCCGGCCTGCCCGGAGCGCTTCCGCGACATCGCCATTGCCCTGGGCGCCGATGTGACCGGGCTCAGCGTGGAGCAGGCCGCGGCACGCACGGTAGATGCAGTGGTGGCCCTGAACCAGGCCATTGGCATTCCCGCGACCATCCGTGAATTGGGCGTGGACCTGGAGTTCCTGCCGCAGATGGTCAGCGACTCGATGCGCAGCGGCAACGTGCTGGTCAACCCACGCCTGACCACCGCGCGCGATGTCGAGCGCCTGATCACTGACGCCTACCACGGCAACCTCTGAATCTCTTACGGAACCACGAACATGTTCTATGAAATGCGTACCTACACCCTGCACATCGGCAAGATGAAGCAGTACCTGGAGCACTTCGAAAAGGAAGGCTTGCCGGTGATCTCGCGCTACGCCAAGCTGGTGGGCTGGTGGTACACCGAGATTGGCGAACTGAACCAGGTGGTGCACATCTGGGCCTACGAGAGCCTTGACGACCGCATCGAGCGCCGCGCCGCCCTGTACCGCGATGCGGACTGGCTGGAGCGCTTCATTCCCGTGGCCTTCCCGATGCTGGTGCGGATGGAATCGAAGCTGTTGATGCCTGCCGCGTTTTCGCCGATCCAGTGACCCTGTAACTGCATTGCATCAAGGAGCAACCCAATGGATCTAGGCATTACCGGTCGCTGGGCCATCGTCTGCGCGGCCAGCCAGGGCCTGGGCAAAGGCTGCGCCGAGGCGCTGGGCAAAGAAGGCGTCAACCTGGTCATCAATGCCCGCACCCAGGCCACCCTGGAGCAGACCGCCGCCGAGTTGCGCGCGGCCTGCCCGGGCATCGAGGTGCGCACCGTGGCCGGTGATGTCGCCGACGCCGAGGTGCGCCAGGCGCTGCTGGCAGCCTGCCCGCAGGTGGATATCCTGGTCAACAATGCCGGTGGCCCGCCCCCGGGCGACTTCCGCGACTGGGGCCGCGAGGACTGGCTGAAGGCACTGGACGCCAACATGCTTACCCCCATCGAGCTGATCAAGGCGGTGGTCGATGGCATGGCCGAGCGCGGGTTTGGCCGGGTGGTGAACATCACCTCCGGCGCGGTGAAGGCGCCGATCGATATTCTTGGCTTGTCCAATGGTGCGCGCAGTGGCCTGACCGGCTTCATCGCCGGCCTGGCCCGTCAGCAGCGCCTGGCGGGCAGCAACGTGACGCTGAATAACCTGCTGCCTGGGGCGTTCGACACGGCGCGCCTGCAGAAGACCTTGAAGGCGGCAGGTGGCGATGTGGAAGCCACCGCCCAGTCGCGACGCAAGGCCATCCCGGCGGCTCGCTTTGGCAGTGCCGGCGAGTTCGGCGCTTACTGCGCGTTCCTGTGCAGTGCGCATGCCGGGTACATCACTGGGCAGAACCTGTTGATCGATGGTGGGGCGTTCCCCGGTACCTTCTGAGTCGCCTGACTGAACGTAGGTCCCTGTGGGAGCGGCTGAACCCTAATCCCGGTCAGCTAGGCAAATTGGGGCCGCTTTGCGGCCCTTCGCGGGCTTGCCCGCTCCCACAGGTTTGGCGCGGGGCTCAGAAAATGCGCGGTTCCTGTGGGAGCGGGCAAGCCCGCGAACACCGGCGAAGCCGGTGCCATGCACCGTGTCGCTTTCTTCGCGGGTGAACCCGCTCCCACAGGTACCGTGTCAGCCTTCAGGCGCGGCGATCAGTGAATCGCCACGGGGTTGATGTTCACCTGGGTCGAGCCCTTGTACAGCGGCTGGCCCAGCACGAACAGGAACTCGAACGCCTTGTCCTTCACCAGCGCGCGGGTGTCGATCAGCTCCAGGTTGTAGATGCCGCGCTTGGCCAGCATGAACTGGTTGACCGGGAATTCTTCACCGGTCGGGTTCGGGTACACCTCCGAAGCCCAGGTATCGCCACCAAAGGCGACAATGCCCTGGTCAGCCAGCCACTCGGCCGCCGGCAGGTCGATGCCCGGTTCGGTGGCGAGGAACTGCTGGTTGTCCTTGCCGATCAGTTCCAGCCAGCCGGTGTTGAACAGCACCACGTCACCCTTGCGCAGGGTAATGCCTTCTTTCTTGAGCACGGCCTTGATGTCGTCGACGGTGAACGAGGTGCCGCCCGGCACGATGGCCTTGCCGTAGTGAGCGGTCATGTCCAGCACCACGCCGCGGGTGACCATGGGCGGTACTTTTTCCACGCCAAGCTTGGTCACGCCTTCGACAGTGACGAAGTCGGCGGCCTTGTTGCCGTTGTAGTAGACGTTGTCGATACCGATGTGGCCGATGCCGTTGAGCTGGGTGCCGACGCCGGTCCAGCCGTTGACCAGTTCATCGTTGAAGCTGAACTTGTTGCGGCCCAGGGTCTGGCCGGCCTGTTCGCCAGGCTGGATGTTGTACAGGTGGAAGCTGCGGTGGCGGAAGGCCGGCAGGTCTTTGCTCACCGGTACGGCCAGCGGGTAGGTCTTGCCGGTCTTGACCAGGCCGACCGCCTGCTTGACCACTTCGGGGGTGAGCAGGTTGGCGGCGCCGATTTCATCCTGTTTGCCGTAGGGCGAGGTCTGCCAGTCGGCGGCCAGGGTGGCCTGGGCAGTGGTCGCCAGTGCGACGGCGAGCAGCAGGGGCTTGAAGCGTTTCATCGGGTACTCCTGATAGTGAGGCGTTGTCAGGAGCAGATTCTGCGCAGGGCCAGCTATGGGAAAAAGCGGCCCGGGGGACAATGACTTTTGCTTGCCGGTCAACAACCACCCTCGTGCAGCGCCAGGCTCTGGCGCAACTGTTCGAGCATGGCCTGGCGCAGTGCCTGCGGCGCCTGCACGCGGATCGAGCCGGCCTGGGACAGCAGCCAGCCCATCAGCGCACGGTTGTCGTCGACGGTGGCGACCAGGGTGGCGCCACCGTCCGCTTGCAGCGTCAGTTGCATATCTGCCGACAGGGGCGCCGCTTCCAGGCGCCGGGCCAGCGCATCATCGACCCAGGCGTGCAACTCGACCTGTTTCGGGGGTGTGAGCGCATCGGGCTGCAGCTGCTGCGCTTCACCCAGGTTCAGGCCCGGTTGCCAGTACCAGCCGTAGGGCATGCCTTTGCTGTTGCACTGCAGCGGGAACAGCGCCGCGAGTTCGACCAGGTCGCGTTCGACGGTGCGTTTGCTGGTGATATGGCCCACGGTTGTCAGGGCGGCCTGCAACTGGGTGGAACTCATCCCCGGGTGGCGGCCGGGCAGCAGCTTGAGCAGCTGCCATTGGCGGGCGATGGTGTGACGGGTAGGGTGGCTGGGCAAAGGGCTCGTCCTTGAAGGCAGGCACGAGGCCTGCCTGGGTAGTGGCGTTTAGCTATTGCCCAGCATACCTTGTAGCAGAATGGGATCCAAGTTCTCGCGCACGGCCTTCAGTCCAGGCGCGTCACCCATTTGCCTGCGCCTTGGCCCTCTTTCAGCTGCCGCAGAGCCTGTGGCAATGCCGAGAAGGCGAACTCGCGGCGCTGTGGCGCGATCAGGCTGCCATCGGCGACGGCCTGCAGCAGGCGTTCACCGGCCACGCGCAGGGCTTGGCGATCTGCCAACCGGCCATGGGCATGAATGCTGTTGAGCGCCACTTCATGCAGCGAGATCGCCGTGCCGAAGGCGGGCGTTGGCGCGGTTTCCTGGCGGTCCTGGATGCACACCAGGTGGCCGTTGTAGCCGAGCAGGTGGGCAAGGCTGCCGGCATGGGCACCGCTGACGGTGTCGAACAGGGCATGCAGCGGGCGCTCGCCCAGGGCGGTCTGCAGTTGGTTCTGCCAGTCGGCGTCGTGGTAGTCGAACACCCCACTCACACCAAGGGCCTTGAGCGTGGCGTGGTGGCGTTGGCCGGCACTGGCCCACACGCGCAGGCCGCGTTGCGCGGCCAGTTGCGCGAGGTAGAAGCCCACCGCGCCACCGGCGCCGATCACCAGCACGTCGCAGCTGGCACCTTCGGGCACCTTGGCCAGGGCCTGCCAGGCGGTCAGGGCGGGGCAGGGCACGGCAGCCGCGGCGGTGTCGCCGAGCGCACTGGGGATATGCATCACCAGGCTGGCATCCAGCAGGCAGTGCTCGGCAAAGCTGCCGTCACGCGCCAGCGATTGGTGGTAGGCAACGCGGCTGCCCAACGGCATGTCGACGCCTGCGCCAACGGCGACTACCACACCGGCGCCATCCACGCCCGGGACCGTGCCTTGCTGCCAGGCAGGGTGGCCCCATTCGCAGATTTTCCAGTCCACCGGGTTGAGGGCAATGGCGCGGTTGGCCACCAGCACCTCACCGGGGCCGGGTTGTGGCAGGGGTTTACGCAGCAGTTGCAGGCCGTCTAGGCCGGCGTTCGGGGTCCAGGCCCAGGCTTGATGATCGGTTGGCATGGTGCGGGTCCTTTCGAGACGGGTGTGGGCGGCAGGCTAGCGGGGATCGGGCGGGGGAAACAGGTGCGGTGATGGCAAGGTGTTTTGACTGGAAGACAAAAAAGCGGGGCCGCTGTGCGGCCCATCGCAGGCAAGCCAGCTCCCACAGGTACAGCACCAGCCTGGAGCCTGTGCAATTCCGGTGGGAGCTGGCTTGCCTGCGATGGGCTGCAAAGCAGCCCCAATTCATTCAGCCCCGGGTTTCGACAAGGCTGTTTTGCCTGGTAGCCGGGGTTGAATTCAGATAGCCAGGCTGTCGACCACGCCGCCGTCGACCCGCAGCGCTGCACCGGTGGTGGCGGACGAGTAAGGGGAGGCGAGGTACACCGCCAGGTGGGCGACTTCGTCGACATCGGCGGCGCGTTGGATGATCGAGCTCGGCCGAGCAGTACGCACGAAGTTGTCGGCTTCTTCACGAATGCTGCGCCCGGACGCCTGGGCTGCATCAGCCACCAGCGCGGCCACGCCGTCGGTCAGGGTCGGGCCGGGCAGCACTGCGTTCACGGTGACCCCGGTGCCGGCCAGGCGCTTGGCCAGGCCATGCGATACCGCCAGGTTGGCAGCCTTGGTGACGCCGTAGTTGATCATGTCGGCAGGGATGGCGATGCCCGATTCCGAGGAGATGAACAGGATCCGCCCCCAACCTTTCTCGACCATGCCCGGGGCATAGTGGCGGGCCAGGCGCACGCCGCTCAGTACGTTGGTGTCGTAGAAGCGCGTCCACTCGCTGTCGGCCACGTCGAAGAAGTCGACGTCGTCGTAGATGCCCAGGTTGTTGACCAGGATGTCGGCCCGTGGGTGGGCGGCGAACAGGGTTTCGGCACCGGCGGCGGTGCCCAGGTCGGCGACCACGCCGTGGATCTGCCCACGGCCACCTTGCTCGCGCAGTTCGGCCAGGGCGGCATCCAGCGACTTCTGGCTGCGGCCGGCAATGACTACGTCAGCGTTGGCGCGGGCCAGGCCGCGGGCGATAGCCAGACCAATACCGCCGGTCGAGCCGCTGATGATGGCGGTGCGTCCGCCGAGGTCGATGTTCATGGAATGGCTCCTGTGGGTGAGTTGCATCGATAGGAGCCATCCTAGTGAAGCGCGGTCAGACTGTAAAAGACGTAATTCGACTGAGTTCAGACCTTGTTGGACTTATCAAGCCCTTGCTCGGCCAATGCCAGCACCCGCTCGCGGAAAATGCCCACGATCGGCCGCAAGTCGACCTGGTGCCAGACCGCCCACAACTGCTCGCTGGGCTGGAACCAGTCCAGCTGGCGCAGCACCACGGTAGGCCCGGCGCTGGCCGACAGGCTGCTTTGCACCATGGCCAGGCCCAGGCCGGCGGACACCAGGCCGAGCACGCTCAGCGGGTCGTTGGCCTCCAGCGACAGGCGCGGGGTGAAGCCGGCATCGCCACAGCGGGCGATGAAATCGTCACGCTTGTGGCCCTGGTCGGGCTGCCCACCGGTGATGATCCAGTCCTGTTCGTGCAGGTCGGCGGGGGTCAGTTCGGCCTTGCTGGCCAGCGGGTGCGCGGCCGGGATGGCCAGGAGCAATGGGTCGTCCAGCACCGGCTGGCCGCGCAGGTCGGGGTCATTCTTTGGCGGCGGCTCGCAAACCAGGGCAATGTCCAGGCTGCGCTGACGCAGGCCTTCGAACTGTTCGTTGGGGGTCATGTTGTACAGCGCAATATGAATGTTCGGGCGCTCGCCACGAATGGCCCGCACCGCGCCCGGCAGCACGCCGGCGTGGATGGCGTGGTTGACGTAACCGATGCACAGCCCGCCTTCCTCGCCACGGCCCAGGCGCTTGCCCAGCGATTCCAGGCGCTCGGCATGCTTGAGCAGGCCACGCGCTTCGGCCAGGAAGGTGCGCCCGTCCCTGGTCAGGTACAGGCGCTGGTTGCGCCGTTCGAACAGCGCCAGGCCAAGGTTGTCCTCCAGCTGGGCGATCTGCCGGCTGAGGGGGGATTGGGAAATATGCAGCTGCTCGGCGGCCCGGCCGACGTTCTCGCATTCGGCGACGGCTACGAAGTAGCGCAACTGACGTAGATCTTGCATGAGACCTCCTGGGACTTAACTATCAACAATTATGACTTGGGCGGTCTCGATCTTGCCAGCGTGCCATGCGTTCACTTCGTCGGTTGAGCATGGCGAGATCAACGCAAGGGGAGGGCACGCCCGCTCCCACAGGTACAGCGCTGTTTCAACTGCAGCGCTGTACCTGTGGGAGCGGGCGTGCCCGCGAATGCGTCTATCCAGGCAACAGAAAAGATTGACCCTTTCGCAATAGCCCAGTCGCAACCTTTGCTTCCAGATCAAAACTCATTGTCCCGTCCCCATCTTTTTCCCATCCCCGCGTCCCCCCGAGAATTCACCCATCCCAACCTTCCACAGGTGATTCTCAAATGCCTCTCGCCTTGTTAGCCCTGACCCTGGCAGCCTTCGCCATCGGTACCACGGAATTCGTGATCGTCGGCCTCATCCCGACCATCGCCAATGACCTGGCGGTCACCCTGCCTTCGGCCGGCCTGCTGGTCAGCCTTTACGCCCTCAGCGTCGCCATCGGCGCGCCCCTGCTCACCGCCATGACCGGCCGCGTCCCGCGCAAGCTGTTGCTGGTCGGCCTGATGGCGCTGTTCACCGCCGGTAACCTGGTGGCCTGGCAGGCGCCCAGCTACGAATCGCTGATCATGGCGCGCATCCTCACCGGCCTGGCCCACGGGGTGTTCTTCTCGGTCGGCTCGATCATCGCCACCAGCCTGGTGCCGAAAGAAAAGGCCGCCAGCGCCATCGCCACCATGTTCAGTGGCATGACCGTGGCCTTTGTCACCGGCATCCCGCTGGGTACCTTCATCGGCCAGCACTTCGGCTGGCGCGTTACCTTCCTGGTGGTGGCTGCCTTCGGCCTGGTGGCGCTGCTCGGCGCACTGCTGTTCGTGCCCAAGCGCATCCAGCACAGCCAGCCGGCACCGCTGCTGCGCCAACTGCGGGTGATGCTGCAACCGCGCCTGCTGCTGGTGTATGCCATGACTGCCGTGGGTTACGGCGGCTCGCTGATCGCCTTCACCTTCCTTGCCCCGATCCTGCAGGACATCGCCGGCTTCGGTGCCAACAGCGTCGCCCTGGTGCTGCTCGCCTACGGCGTTTCGGTTGCCCTGGGCAACATTTGGGGCGGCCGCCTGGCCGACCGCAAAGGCCCGGTCAAGGCACTGTCGATCATCTTCCTGCTGCTGGCCGTGGTGCTGCTGGCGCTGACCTTCACCGCGCCGCATCCGGTGCTGGTGGTAATCACCGTACTGGCCTGGGGCGCGGTGGCCTTCGGCAATGTGCCGGGCCTGCAGGTGTACGTGGTGCAGCAGGCGGAAAAGGTCGCCCCCGACGCAGTTGACGTGGCTGCCGGTTTCAACATCGCCGCCTTCAACCTGGGTGTGGCCGGTGGCTCCTGGGGCGGTGCCCAGGTAGTGCAACAGCTCGGCCTCGGCCACACCCCATGGATTGCCGCGCTGGTCACCCTCGGTGCCCTGGCCCTGACCCTGTACAGCGGCCGCCTCGACCGCCGCGTACCTGCCCAGCCACAACCTGTCGTCAGCCGCGCCTGACCCCTGATTCGCCTTACGGAGATGCTCGTAATGACTCAAGATCCGCTGTTCCAACCCCTGCAATTCGGCGCCCTTAACCTGCCCAACCGCGTACTGATGCCGCCGATGACCCGCTCCCGCGCCGCCCAGCCTGGCGATGTACCGACCGCGCTGATGGCCGAGTACTACGCACAACGCGCCAGTGCCGGGCTGATCGTCAGTGAAGGCACCTGGATCTCGCCACTGGGCAAGGGTTACGCCCGCACCCCGGGTATCCATACCCAGGCGCAGATCGACGGCTGGCGCCTGGTCACCGAGGCGGTACATGCCGCAGGCGGGCGCATCTTCGCCCAGCTCTGGCACGTCGGCCGTCTCAGCCACAGCAGCCTGCTCGGCGGCCAGGCACCGGTGTCGTCCTCGGCGATGCAGGCCGAAGGCGTGAACGTGTTCATCGACAATGCCGACGGCACCCCAGGCTTTGTCCAGGCCTCGAAACCACGCGCATTGAGCGAAGCGGAAATTGCCGAGATCATCGAGCAGTACCGCCAGGCTGCGCGCAATGCCATGGCGGCCGGTTTTGATGGTGTCGAGTTGCACGCGGCCAACGGTTACCTGGTCAACCAGTTCCTCGATTCCGGCGCCAACGACCGCACCGACCGCTACGGCGGTTCGCTGGAAAACCGCCTGCGTTTCCTCGACCAGGTCACCCGTGCGCTGGTCGAAGGCACCGGCGACGCCCAGCGTGTAGGTGTACGCCTGGCGCCGCTGACCACGCTCAATGGCTGTGTCGATGCCGACCCGGTCACCACCTATACCGCAGCGGCCAAGCGCCTGGGCGAAATCGGCATCGGCTACCTGCACATTGCCGAAGCCGACTGGGATGACGCGCCGGACATGCCGGTGGACTTCAAGCAACAGCTGCGGGCGGTGTTCCCCGGGGTGATGGTGTATGCCGGCAAATACACCGGCGAACGTGCACGGCGTGCGCTGGAGGAGGGCTGGGCTGACCTGATCGGCTTCGGCCGACCATTCGTGGCCAACCCGGACCTGCCGGCGCGATTGAAACTGGATGCACCCTTGGCCGAGCACGAACGGGCCACGCTGTTTGGCGGTGATGCCCATGGCCTGACCGACTACCCGGCACTGGCAACAGCCTGACCCCGACCGCTCCTCATGGAACTGCAAATGACTCATTGAGTTAGCAGGGACCCTGTGGGAGCGGCTTTAGCCGCGAACACCGGCGCAGCCGGTGCCATGCACTGCGTGGGGTTCAAAGGGCTGGGCGATCTCCCACAAACACGGCATTTCGCCTGTCGTGTCTTACCTCTGTGCTTGAGCAGTGACGACTTGTTTGTGTCCTATATATGGACCAAAATATGGCTCTTTATTGAGGGTGAAAACATGCAAAAGATATTCGCTGACGTGGCCGTAAGCGTGTCGGAACTGAAAAAGAACCCATCCGCGGTGATGACCGGCGCTGCGGGTATGCCCGTCGCCGTGCTCAATCACAACCGCGTGATGGGTTACATGGTGCCGGCCGAACTGTACGAGGCCATGATGGAGCGCTTGGAAGATCTCGAATTGAGCGAACTGGCCAAGTCGAGGTTGGGTGAAAAAGGCGTACCGGTATCCCTGGATGACCTATAAACTCGAATTCCTGCCTTCGGCACTGAAAGAGTGGGGCAAGCTAGGCCACACCGTGCGCGAACAGATCAAGAAAAAACTCGCCGAGCGCCTGCAGTCACCCAAGGTACAGGCCGACGCGCTGCGTGACCTGCCGAACCACTACAAAATCAAGCTCAAAGCCTCTGGATATCGCCTCGTCTATCGAGTCGAGGACGAGCGTATCGTTGTAGTGGTGGTATCGGTTGGCAAGCGCGAGCGTAGCGAGGTGTATCGATCCGCTCAGAAGCGGTAAACGCCATCATGGCCATCAACCAAACGCCGCACGCTGCCAATGCGCCTCGCTTACGATCGCAATGTTCGCACCCGCTTCCCTGATTTCCACTGCTTTCTTGATCTTCGTGCCATAACTGCTGTGCAGCCACTGCTCGTTGCCAATACTGCCAATGACCAGGTAGTGGATCTTCTTGCTCACCCCCGCGGCGATTGACCCCCCACGTTCGACTACCAGCGCTTCGCATGCTTTGCGAGGCCCGTAAGCCATTGTGCCGGTAAACAGGAACATGCGGCCTGTCCACTCCAGTGTGGGTTCGGGGTTATCGAGTGGCAGTGAGGTGGGTGAAGAGAATGGGTTGTCGCTGCAGCGCGGCTTGCCGGTGAACTGCTGCAATAGCTCAAGCAGTTCAGCCGACTCGGCAGCATCCAGCATATTGTCCTTGAGCATGTCGCTCAGGCGCCGGTACAACAAATTGATGACCGGATCCTCAAGATGAACGAGTTGCTGCTCCATCCATCCTTTGAGGAACTCGGCTTATTGTTGATTGACCTGATTGTCAGCAGTCAGGCCCGCAGCGATTCCAATCAACCCATCAACCGAGCGCTGCGCGATCCGCGCTTCGTGAAAAAAGCGGCTGTTCTGAAATTCCTGGTGAAGATCGACCATTCCCTGTTCCTCGTTTCTATTCCGTCAGCATCACAGCATTGGCGTATTTCTCCTGGTCCGGTGTGAACGTTGTCAGCATGCCGGTGTGATTACAGGTCAGGGTGAGCTCTGTTCGCGTATCGATGAACAGATCCTCGCCGCGAAGGCCCTGCCATTGCGCCAGGTACTTGAACGAACCGTACTTCATCGGTTTCTTCAAAGCGCGATCATGGCCACCTTTCCAACCTAGCACCGGGAGTGCGCCATCGGCGCAGTGCCGGGCAAGTTCTGGCTGGGCCAGAGCCCGCTCACGGCCAATCTCCCAGCAGCGGATCAAGCCCTCGTCGGGCCCCTTCCATGCTTCTTCCCAGGTGATCAAGGGGCGGATGGGGTGATGAATGGGGCGTCGAATGACCCCGGTAGCTCGATCCATGACTGAGATTGTCCGTAATGTTCAGTTGGCCTGGATGCTACTAATTGGCCACTATCGTGTCCAGTGCTCGCCGACCCCAGCTCTGCGTTCAGTCAAGGCTCTGCTGCAACGCCTCGATAAACACCTCTTCCGCGCGGCTGAAGCGTTGCTCCCTGTTCCACAGCAGGTGGATATCCACATCGGCAATCCCTTCCTGCGGCGGCAGCTTCCACAGCAACCCGGCGTCTACATCCGGCGCCACCACATGCTCGGGCAGGCAACCTATGCCAAACCCGGCAATCACCAGCCGGCGCACTTCTTCAAGGCTTGGTGACGATGCCACGATCCGCCCGGCAAACCCTTGCTGGTCGCGGAAAATGGTCAGTGGCGACAGCATGCCGCCAATCTGGTCACTGGTGAAACTGACGAAGTTCTCCCGCTGCAGGTCGCCTTCGTCCTGGCCGAACAGGGCATGGTGCTTGCCACAGAAGAACGCATAGCGCTGGCGCAGGAACAACCGTTGCTCCAGCCGTGGCTGCGCCCGCCGGTTCAGGCTGAGGCCCGCCGTGGCGGTTTTTTCCTGCAGGGCGGCGACGATGTCGGAGCTGCGCATCACGTCGATCTCCAGCTCCACCCGCGGGTGCTGGCGGTGGAAGTCGGCGAGGAAGTCGTCGAAGCGTTCGTTGACGATACGGCTGATCATCAGCAGGCGTACCTTGCCCACCAGTTCGTCCGCCGGCTGCTCCAGCAAGCCGCCAATCTGCGACATCTGCCCATAGACCTCGCCGGCCAGCTGGAACAGCTGCTCGCCCATTTCCGTCAGCACGAAACGCGGCCCGCGGCGGGCGATGAGCTGGCGGCCAAGCTGTTCTTCAAGGCGCTTGAGCGCCTGGCTCACTGCCGGCTGGGTGAGGTGCAGGCGGGCGGCCGCGCGGCTGATGGACAGCTCCTGGCCGATGACCCGGAAGGTGCGCAGCAGGTTCCAGTCGAGGCGGTCGTTGAGCAGACGGTCGGGCATGGCAGGGCTCGATAATAAGCAGGGCTAATATTTCGAATAATAAATAGAAAATTGACTAATCATAGCCCCGGGCCGATAAATCGCAGGTATCGAGGCCTGCCGAGTCGGTGCTGGCCTCTTCGCGGGCTTGCCCGCTCCCACAGGGTCACCACAAGTTTCGAATGCTGCGCAGTACCTGTGGGAGCGGGCGAGCCCGCGAAGAAGCCAACACCGATTCAACAAGCCAAGCGCCACAAGAGCGCCCCCGTGCCCCTGACAACTCCTGCCAGAACAACAAGCAAAGGAGCCCCCATGAAGCCCACCGCTTCCCCCCAGCCACGCCGTGCCGCCGCCGCCGCGTTCATCGGTACCATGATCGAGTGGTACGACTTCTACATCTACGCCACCGCCGCCGCCCTGGTGTTCGGCGCGCTGTTCTTCCCCTCCGACAACAGCCTGTTCAGCACCATGGCCGCGTTCGGTACCTTCGCCGTCGGCTTCTTCGCCCGGCCGCTGGGTGGCATCGTCTTCGGCCACGTGGGCGACCGTATCGGCCGCAAGAAGTCGCTGGTCATCACCTTGCTGATGATGGGCATCGTCACCGTGGGCATCGGCCTGCTGCCGACCTACGCACAAATCGGCGCCAGCGCGCCGGTACTGCTGATCCTGCTGCGCATCGTCCAGGGCATTGCCGTGGGCGGCGAGTGGGGCGGGGCGGTGCTGATGGCCGGTGAGCATGCCCCCAAGGGCCGGCGCAACTTCTTCGCTTCGTTCGCCCAGCTGGGCAGCCCGGCGGGCCTGATCCTGTCGCTGCTGGCCTTCGGCGCGGTCACCCGCCTGCCGGAAGAAGACCTGATGAACTGGGGCTGGCGCGTGCCGTTCCTGGCCAGCGCGCTGTTGCTGCTGGTGGGCCTGGCGATTCGCCTGGGGGTGAATGAGTCGCCCGAGTTCATCGCCAGCCGCGAGCAGGCGGAAAAGGCCCGGCGCAAGGAGCAGGCTCCGGTATTCGAAGTGCTGCGCACGGCCTGGCGCCCGCTGTTGCTGTGCATCGGTGCCAATACCCTGGGTATTGCCGGTGTCTACTTCACCAACACCTTCATGATCAGCTACACCACCCAGCAGTTGCACCTGGAGCGTTCGTTGATCCTGGAGTGCCTGTTCTTCGTGGCGATCATCCAGTTCTGCGTGCAGCCGTTGGCCGCGTGGCTATCGGAAAAGATCGGTGCCACCCGCTTCCTGGCCCTGGTCGCGCTGCTGGCGATGGCCTCGCCTTACCCGATGTTCGTGCTGGTCAGCTCGGGCCAGGGCCCGTTGATCGTACTCGGCATTGCCCTGGCCGCCGCGTGCATGGCGTCGTTCTACGCGGTGATCGCCGGCTACGTCAGCGGCATGTTCGACACCCGCGTGCGCTACACCGCCATTTCCCTGGCCTACCAGATCTGCGGCGCCATCGCGGGCGGCCTGACCCCGCTGATCGGTACCTGGCTGGCCCACACCTTCACCGGCCAATGGTGGCCGATGGCGGTGTTCTACACCCTGATCGCCACCATCTCGCTGGTCTGCGTGCTCGCCCTGGCGCGCCAGTACGCCCGCAGCCAGCGCCTGGAACTGGCCTGATCGAACCGCTTTTTTCTGGAGTACCCGCACATGTTGAAATGCAATGGCGAACGCCTGTGGGCGAGCCTGATGGCCATGGCCGAAATTGGCGCTACCGCCCGTGGCGGCAGCTGCCGCCTGGCCCTGAGCGACGAGGACAAGGCTGGCCGTGAACTGTTCAGCCACTGGTGTCGCGAAGCCGGCCTGACGCTGACTGTGGATGCCATCGGCAACCTGTTCGCTCGCCGTGCTGGCAGCGACCCCGATGCAGCGCCGGTGATGATGGGCAGCCACCTCGACACCCAACCTGAGGGCGGCCGTTTCGATGGTGTCTACGGTGTGCTGGCAGGCCTTGAAGTGGTGCGCCGGCTCAATGACCTGAACATCCAGACGCGCAAACCGCTGGAAATCGCCGTATGGACCAACGAGGAGGGCGCCCGCTTCACCCCGGCCATGTTCGGTTCGGCGGTGTTCACCGGCACCCTGGCATTGGACGAAGCGCTGGCCATTCGCGACGCCGATGGCATCAGCGTCGCCGACGAACTGCAACGCACCGGTTACGCCGGCCGGCGCCCGCTGGGCGGCCAGGTCGATGCCTATTTCGAGGCGCATATCGAGCAAGGTCCGATCCTTGAAGACAACGCCAAGGCCATTGGCGTGGTCAGCGGCGGGCAGGCCATCCGATGGCTCGACGTCACGGTCGAAGGCATGGCCGCACACGCCGGCACCACGCCGATGCCGCTGCGCAAGGATGCCCTGTACGGCACCGCACGGATGATCCAGGCGGTCGAGCAACTGGCTGCCGATTTTGCCCCCGAAGGCCTGACCACGGTGGGTGAACTGTCCATCGCCAAGTCCTCGCGCAACACCATTCCGGGGCTGCTGAAGTTCACCGTCGACTTGCGTCATCACCGGGATGAAGCCATCGAGGCGATGGAGCGCGACCTGACGTTGAAGCTGCAAGCCATCGCCAATCAGCGCGGGTTGCAGGTGCGTATCGAGCGCCATTGGGTAAGCCCGGCCACACCATTCGATGCCGATTGCGTAGCCGCCGTGCAGCAGGCGGTGGATGGCCTGGGTTATGCCCAGCAGTCGATCGTCAGCGGTGCCGGCCACGACGCCATCCTGCTGGCCCGCTACTGCCCGACCGCCATGGTGTTCATCCCTTGTGTCGGCGGCCTGAGCCACAACGAAGCCGAAGACGTGTTGCCCGACGACGCCCGCCAGGGCGCCGATGTACTGCTCAATGCCGTGCTGGCCCGCGCGGGCCTTATCGAACAAGGAGACGCCTGATGCGTTGCTACTTCCACCCCGAACAACTGCTGCACCACCCACGCAGCTACTACTCGCGCGGCGCCATGCGCACCCCGCAGGAAGTCCCCGAACGCGCCCAGCGCCTGCTGCAGGCGGCGAAGGATCTGGGCTTCGACATCCATCAGCCCGAGGACGCCGGCCTCGAACCGCTCAAGGCAGTGCATGGCGAGGCCTACCTGGCCTTCCTCGAAGAGGCCCATGCGCGCTGGAAGGAAGTACCCGAGGACTGGGGCGACGAGGTCATGTCCAACATCTTCGTGCGTGAACCCAACGCCCTGCGCGGCATCCTCGCCCGGGCCGGGCGCTACCTGGCTGACGGCAGCTGCCCGGTAGGCGAACACACCTGGCGCTCGGCCTATTGGTCTGCGCAAAGCGCAGTGGCCGGTGCCAAGGCCATTCTCGACGGCGAGCCGGCGGCCTATGCCCTGTGCCGGCCGCCAGGCCACCATGCGCGCTTCGATGCAGCCGGTGGTTTCTGCTACATCAACAACGCCGCTGTCGCTGCCCAGGCCTTGCGCAGCCGCTACAGCCGCGTGGCCATCCTCGATACCGACATGCACCACGGGCAGGGGATTCAGGAAATCTTCTACGACCGCCGGGATGTGCTGTATGTGTCGGTGCATGGCGACCCCACCAACTTCTACCCGGGTGTGGCCGGGTTCGCGGACGAGCGTGGCAGCGGTGCGGGGGAGGGGTACAACCTGAACTTGCCGATGGCGCACGGGGCTAGCGAAGCGGACTTCATGGGCCAGCTGGAGATCGCGCTGGCAGCGGTGAAGGACTTTGGCGCCGAGGTGCTGGTGTTGTCGCTGGGGTTCGATATCTACGAACTCGACCCGCAGAGCAAGGTGGCGGTGACGACTGAAGGGTTTGCGGTATTGGGCGAGCGGATTCGGGCGATGCGCATGCCGTGCCTGATCGTGCAGGAAGGGGGGTATCACCTGGAGAGCCTGGAGGCGAATGCGCAGGCGTTTTTTGCCGACAAGGCGGACTGGCGATAAGTGCCAGGGGGCGGCAGCCGAGGAATGGCTGCCGGCCTCTTCGCGGGTGAACCCGCTCCCACAGGGATCGCGACGCCCTAGGGCTTTCAGCAGGGCCGTTGCTCCCAAAGGGATATCACTAACCTCAAGGCTGGTGGGAGCCATGTGGGAGCGGGTTTACCCGCGAAGAGGCCGGGGCAGGCAGCCCATCAGCGCCAGGTGGACGCACGGATAGCCGAAGCAGCCCGTTACACCCCACCCCGGCGCACATGCTTCACCAACACCTTCTCCAGCAACTCCCACATCGCCGGCTCGGTACTGAACGCCACGTTGAACCGCATCCACCCGGTCGCCTTGGCATCGACCATGAACAACTGCCCGGGCCCCAACATGATGCCTTTCTCCAGCGCATCATCCAGCAGCGCCGCGCTGTCCGGAATCGCCGGGTGGCGGGTCCAGATATACATCCCTTCATCCGACTCGATGAACAGCTCGAAGCCCAACCGATGCAGATGCCGGCCAACTTCCTGGTGCGCCTCGGCCAAACGCTGGCGCAGGCGCTTGAGGTGCTTGCGCCAGCGCCCGTCGATGATCGCGGCATACACCACGCGCTCCATCACCTGCGAAGTGGTCAGGCCCGAGCGCATCTTCAGGTGCAGCAGCTTCTGCATCAGCTCGGGGTTGGCCAGCATGTAGCCGACCCGCACATTGGGCGAAATGCTCTTGGAGTAGCTGCCCACGTACACCACCTGCTGCAGGTGGTCGAGGCTGGCCAGGCACGGCTGCGGTTCGGCGACCATGTCGGCATACAGGTTGTTTTCCACCAGGCGGAAGCCATGCTGGCTGGCCAATTGCAGCAGGCGGTGCAGCTGCGGTAACGGCGTGCGCGAGCAGGTCGGGCTGTGCAGGTGTGGCTGGGTGAAGAACGCAGTGGGGCGGTGATGGGTAAGCAACTGCTCCAGCTGGTTCAGGTCGTAGCCGGCCGGTGTGCGCGGCACGCCGACCAGGGTCGCGCCCTGGGTGCGCAGGATGCTCATCAGGTTGGGGTAGCCCGGGTCGTCCACCAGCACCACGTCGCCCGGGCGCACCAGGGTGCGCGCGGCCAGGTCCAGGGCCTGGCTGGCGCCGTGGGTAAGCATCAGCTGCGCCGGGTTGGCGACGATCGACAGTTCCTGCTGCAGGTTCTGTGCGGTCAGGGCACGCAGCTCCATCAGGCCCATGGGGTCGCCGTAGCCCGACAGTTCCAGCGGGCTGCCGGCCACCTGGCGCAGGCCACGGCGAAGGCCGTCTTCGTACATCCAGTCGTTGGGCAGCCAGCCGCACCCTGGCTTGAACGGCAGCTGGCGGATTTCGAAGATCTGCTGCAGGTACCACTCGGAGTTGAACGTTGGTCGACTGGTGTCGGCCTCGGCGTTGTGCGGGTCGAGCAATTCGCCCGCCGCGCGGTTGACGAAGAACCCCGCATTACCCCGGCTCACCAGCAGGCCCTGGGCGACCAGACGGTCGTAGGCCTCGACCACGGTGAAGGTGCTCACCGAATAGCTCGCGGCAAAGGCGCGGATCGAGGGGACCTTGGCGCCTGGCTTGAGGGTCTGGTTGTCGATCAACTCGCGCAGCCCGTCGATGATCTGGTTCACCAGCGGGGTCGAGGAGTCTGGATGTAATTCGAACATTCGGGGCCTTCAGGGTGCGTATCGCCCGGCGTTTGCAAGGTGTATTGCATGGGCGACCTGTACAGTGCAGTGCGAGTTTCATGCCACTGTGCATGGCTCTCTGCGTCGGACATTTTTACATTAGGTGTCAGATATCGCCACCTAAAGCATGTTCAGTTCGCCCCAGGCGCCTGCCCTGGGGCGCGTCAGCAGGCCGCCATGGAAGGCCTGCGTGTGTTCGCTCACACCATCCTGCGCGCATTAGCACTGATGTACGTGAAACCGCCAGCCATCGGGGTTTCACAGTTTTCCTTGGATAAAAAGAAGCACGGGGTACACAACTGATGGACGCAACATCCACAACCACCACCGCGAAAAGCGGGCACGAGAGCAAGCTCAGTGCCTCGCTCAAGTCGCGCCACCTGACGATGATGTCGATCGCCGGGGTTATCGGCGGCGCCTTGTTCGTCGGTTCCGGCAGCGTGATTCACAGCGCCGGCCCAGCCGCTGTGCTGGCCTACCTGGCAGGCGGCATCCTGGTGGTACTGATCATGCGCATGCTGGGTGAAATGGCGACTTCCTCGCCAGACACCGGTTCGTTCTCCACCTACGCCGATCGCGCCATCGGCCGTTGGGCCGGTTTCACCATCGGCTGGCTGTACTGGTGGTATTGGGTCATCCTCATGGCCTGGGAAGCTTATGTGGCGGGCAAGATCCTGCATGGTTTCTTCCCCGACGTCAGCGTCAACGTGTTCGTGCTGGCCACGACCCTGTTGCTGATCACCGTCAACTTCTTCAACGTCAAGCACTACGGTGAGTTCGAGTTCTGGTTCGCCTTGATCAAGGTGATCGCGATCGTCTGCTTCCTGATCGTGTGTACCGCTGCCGTGCTGAACATCTGGCAGTTCGGTGAAGTGCGTGGCATCAGCCACCTCACCGCCGAAGGCTTCATGCCCAATGGCATCACCACCGTGATCGGTGCCTTGCTCGGGGTGATGTTCGCCTTCCTCGGCGCGGAAATCGTCACCATCGCCGCTTCCGAAGCCAAGGACCCGGCCGCGCAGATCGTCAAGGCGACCAACTCGGTGGTCTGGCGTGTGTGCCTGTTCTACGTGGGTTCGATCTTCCTGATCGTCTGCCTGGTACCGTGGAACGATCCCCACCTGGGCGTTTCCGGCTACGGCGCCTACCGCCGCACCTTGGAGCTGTTGGGCGTGCCGTATGCCGAGCTGCTGATGAACTTCGTGGTGCTGACCTCGGTGAGCAGCTGCCTGATCTCGGGCCACTACACCGCTTCGCGCATGCTGTTCTCCCTGGCCCAGCGTGGCGACGCGCCGTCGTTCTTCAAGATCACCCGCGCCGGCACCGGTGTACCGGTGTACGCGATCATGGGTTCGTGCGCCGTGGCCGTGGTGTGTGCGCTGATCAACTTCAGCGAGACCCTGCGCCCGAAAGACGTGCTGGAAACCCTGATGAACACCACCGGCATGATTGCCCTGCTGGTGTATCTGGTGATTGCCTTCTCGCAGCTGCGCATGCGCCGCAAGCTGATTGCCGAAGGCAAGGAAGTACGCCTGAAGATGTGGCTGTTCCCATGGCTGACCTACCTGGTGATCGCGTTCATCGTGGCCGCCCTGGTAACCATGGCCTTCATGCCTGACTACCAGATCCTGGTGATCTCCACCGGTATCGCCGCGGCAATCGTGGTGGCGATGGGTGTGGTGCACCAGATCCGCACTGGCAAGCAGCACTAAGCGTCACTCGCTTCTCGAAACGGCCGGCTCCCTCGGGGACCCGGCCGTTTCGCGTTGTTGGGCATGGTTTTTTTCCGCTGGCATGTGAAAGCGCTGGTTCATCCAGGGCGAGCCGAGCAGGGCGGCGGTGGCGATCAGGGCCAGGATGGCGAGGGCGATGAAAGCTTTCATGGAGGGGCGCATACATGGACGACACCAAGCATAGGTGGTCAGTTCCGGCCCTATCGCCGGCAAGCCAGCTCCCACAGGTATTGCGCATGGCTTGAGATCGGTGCGTTCCCTGTGGGAGCTGGCTTGCCGGCGATAGGGCCCTCAAAGCCGACAGATGGCATATGCTGAACACATTGCCCGCCCAAAGGAGCTTCACATGGCCTGGTCCGCCACCCAGTATTCGCTGTTCGAAGACGAGCGTACCCGCGCCGTGCGCGATCTGCTCGCCGCTGTGCCACCACGCCCGGTACGCCACGCCACCGACCTGGGCTGTGGCCCTGGCAATTCCACCGAGGTGCTGCTGCAACGTTACCCGGATGCCCAGGTGACGGCCCTGGACAGTGACCCGGACATGATCGAAAAGGCCCGCGAGCGCAAACGGCTGTGCATCCCCCGGGTGCGCACTGTCGTCGCTGACATTGCCGGCTGGTCCGCCCCCGAGCCGCAGGACCTGATCCTGGCCAATGCCTCGCTGCAATGGGTACCCGACCACGCCTCGCTGTACCCGAACCTGGTGCGCCAGTTGAGCGAAGGTGCCAGCCTGGCCGTGCAGACTCCGGACAACCTCGACGAGCCGGCCCACCGGCAGCTGCGCGAAATCGCCAGCCAGGGCCCCTGGGCGGCGAAATTCGCTGATTTCCAGCTGCCACCACGGCACAGCGCGGCGTTCTACTACGACCTGCTCAGCCCGCTGTGTGCACGGGTGGATGTGTGGCGCACCACCTACCACCACCCGTTGGCCGGTGGCGCGGAAGCCGTGGTGGAATGGTTCAAGGGTTCGGCCTTGCGTCCGTACCTGGGGCGGTTGGAGGAGCAGGAGCAGGCGGATTTCCTGCAGATGTATCTGCAGGCGATGCAGCGCGACTACCCGCCCGCCACCGATGGCAAGGTGCTGTTGCCGTTCCCGCGGCTGTTCGTGATCGCTACCCGCTAGGGCGGCGCCAGCGCCAGGCCACGTAGCTGTAGATGCCGAGGTTGAGCAGCAGCACGAAAGTGCCCAGCAGCAGCTGGATGTGCGGTGTCAGCCCGGCGGGGTAGATCAACGGCCAGATGTAGTGCTCGACGAAGCCGCCCTGGTAGCCCGCGTCACCAGCCGCGCTGCGCATGCGGTTTTCCCAGGCGGTCAGCGGGCAGCCCAGGTGCAGGCATTCCACCGCCAGACCCCAGGCCAGCGCCGGCAGGTGCAGCAGCAGGGCAGGGCGCCAACGCAGTACCAGCAGGCCGCCGAACAGCACCAGCAGGATGAAGAGCAGGTGCAGCAGGACCAGGCTGTCGGCGGCAAGGCGGTAGAGCATGGGGTGTGTGCCGAGGGTTGAGGTTATCCCAGCATAGTTGGGTTGCCTGTACCGGCCTCTTCGCGGGCTTGCCCGCTCCCACAGGATCACCACAGGTTTTGAATGCTGTGCTGTGCCTGTAGGAGCGGGCAAGCCCGCGAAGAGGCCGGCACAGGCTTACAACCCTTCCTCCACCATCTGCAGGAAGGTCGCCACCACCCGCCGCGTGCGCTGCTCGCTCAGGCACACCAGTGTCTCGGTCAGGTGCCGCTGGCAATCGACGATCGGCAAGGCGCACACCCGCGCATCCGCACCAAACTCCGCCGCCGACACAACCCCCACACCAATCCCCACCACCACCGCTTCCCGCGCCGCTTCCCGGCCTTCCACCTGGATCGCCGGGCGAATCCGCAGCCCGGCCCGTTGCATTTCTTCTTCCAGTGTCTGCCGCGTCACCGACCCGGGCTCGCGCAGCACCAACGGCGTATCGTCCAGATCCGCCAGGCTGATCGCGCCGCGGCTGGCCCATGGGTGCTGGTGGGAGACGAACGCCACCATCGGGTCGCGGCGCAGCGGCAGGCAGTGCAGCCGCTCATCGTCGACGTCCCGCCCCAGTAGGGCCAGGTCGGCCTGGTAGCTGAACAGCCGGGCCAGCGACTCATCGGTGTTGCCGGTCTCGATCTTCACCTGGATGCCCGGGTAGCGCTGGCAGAAGCGGGCGATCTGCGGCAGCACGTGCACCGGCGCATCCACCGCCAGCACCAGGCTGCCGGTGTGCAGCGCACGCGAATCCTGCAGCAGTTCATGGGCCTCGGCCTCGCAGGCGAACAGGCGCTGGCTGATGCCAAGCAGGCGCTCGCCGAGGTCGGTGAGCTGCACCGAACGCTTGTTGCGGTGGAACAGCAAGACGCCGAAGCGCTCCTCCAGTTTGCGCACCTGGTCCGACACCGCCGGCTGGGTAAGAAACAGCTTTTCGGCGGCGCGGGTAAAGCTGCCGTGAACGGCCACGGCATGGAAGGCCTTGAGTTGTGCGTGGGAAACCGACATGACGACCTCAGTAACAAGCTGGGCTTATGTGTGAAATACGATAAATCGATTTTATTTATCTTAGCGCAACTGTTTCCATGCATGTCAGCCCGACGCTGGTACCACAAGTGCCGCCAGGGCCATGGCACCCACACGGCGCCATCTGACCCGATGACAGCCTCGTCATCGCTGTGCGTAACACAAGAACAAGACAGGCGTTTCTTCACATTCTGCCGGCACACTCAAGCAAGAGGTCAGACTTACATGAATCAATCCCTAGCCGCGTTCAAACGCTGGCGTATCCAGATTTTCGCCATTACCTGGCTGGCCTACGCCGCCTTCTACTTCACCCGCAAGGCCTTCTCGGTGGCCAAGCTGGGCATCGGTGAAGACCCCAACTTCATGCTCGACAAGGCCGCCATGGCCAACCTCGACGCCATCTACCTGGCCGCCTACGCCGTGGGCCAGTTCACCTGGGGCATGCTTGCCGACCGCTTTGGCCCACGCGTGGTGGTGCTCGGCGGCCTGCTGATTTCTGCTGCTGCGGCGGTGGTGATGGGCAGTTACGCCACCTTCCCGATCTTCGCCACCTGCATGCTGGTGCAGGGCCTGGCGCAATCCACCGGCTGGGCCGGGTTGTGCAAGAACATCGGCAGCTTCTTCCCGGCGTCGCAGCGTGGGCGGGTGCTGGGCCTGTGGAGTTCCTGCTATGCCTTCGGCGGCCTGGTGGCCTCGCCGTTCGCCGGCTGGTGGGCCTATACCCTGGTCGGTACCTGGCACGCGGCGTTCTTCTCCAGTGCCGCCGTGGTGGCGCTGGTGGCCGTGCTGTTCTTCTTCCTGCAGCGCAACAAGCCTGAAGACGTCGGCCTGCCGGCGGTGGAGCCCGAGCCGCAGAGCATGGCCCCGGCCGGCAACCTGTGCAGCGTGTGGGCGCCGCTGAAGGAGATCATGCGCAACCGCACGGTGCTGACCCTGGGGCTGGCGTATTTCCTGTTGAAACCGGCGCGCTACGCCATCCTGCTGTGGGGGCCGGTGATCGTCTTCGAGCAGATGCCCTCGGTGGGCAAGGTGGGGGCAGCGATCATCCCGACAGCCTTCGAACTGGCCGGGCTGCTCGGCCCGATCATCATCGGCCTGGCCTCCGACAAGCTGTTCGGCGCCAGGCGCATGCCGGCCTGTGTCATCAGCCTGGTGTTGCTGACCGTGGCGTTGGCGGCGTTCATGGCGGCCATGCACACCGGCAGCGTGATCCTGGTGGTGGCCCTGCTGTTCGTCATGGGCCTGACCCTGTACGGGCCGGACTCGATGATCAGCGGCGCTGCGGCCATCGACTTCGGCACCGCCAAGGCTGGCGCTACCGCAGCTGGCTTCGTCAACGGCTGCGGTTCGGTGGGGGCGGTGCTTGGCGGGCTGCTGCCGGGGTACTTCGATGGTGTCACGGTGTTCATCGTGTTCGCCGGCTGCGCGCTGTTCTCGGCGCTGGTGCTGCTGCCGCACTGGAACAGCCGCCCGGCCAGCGCTGCGCAAAGCACTGATGTGGCACCGAATACCAGCATGGCAATCAAGCCACTGCGTACCTGAAAGGAAAGCGAGCGAATGAGACCCTTCTGGCTGCAACAGGCCCTGGATTCGGCGCAAGAGGCGGTGTGCCCGCCGCTGCAAGGCGATGCCCGTTGCGATGTGTGCATCGTCGGCGGCGGCTATACCGGCCTGTGGACCGCGCTGATGCTCAAGGAAGCGGTGCCGGCCCTGGATATCGTGCTGATCGAGGCCGATATCTGCGGTGCCGGTGCCAGTGGCCGCAATGGTGGCTGTGCGTTGTCCTGGTCGGCCAAGTACTTCACCCTCGAGCGGTTGTTCGGGGTGGCCGAGGCGGTGCGCCTGGTGCGTGAGTCGGAGCGCAGCATCGGTGAGATCGGCGCGTTCTGCGCGGCCAATGGCATCGATTGCGACTACCGCCTGGACGGCACGCTGTACACCGCCACCAACGCCGCGCAGGTCGGCGCCACCGATGCGGTGATCGCCGCGCTGGAGCAAAAGGGGATCAATTCGTTTCGCCGCCTGCCGCTGCAGCAGGTGCAGCGCCTGGCGGGTTCGGCGCGGCACCTGGAAGGCTGGTTCTCGCCGGCCGCGGCCACGGTGCAGCCGGGCAAGCTGGTGCGCGGCCTGCGCCGGGTGGCCTTGCAGCGCGGCGTGCGCATCCATGAGGGCACCGCCATGACCGGCCTGGAGCACGGCGCCCCGGTGCAGGTGCGCACGGCCCATGGCACGGTGCGCGCCGACCGCGTGGTATTGGGCCTGAATGCCTGGATGGCGCGGGCTTTCCCGCAGTTCGAGCGCAGCGTGGCGATTGTGTCCAGCGACATGGTGATCACCGAACCTTGCCCCGAGCTGTTGCACCAGGTCGGCCTGGACAGCGGCATCAGCGTGCTCGATTCGCGGATATTCGTGCATTACTACCACAACACCTCCGATGGTCGGCTGATGCTCGGCAAGGGCGGCAATACCTTCGCCTATGGCGGGCGCATGCTGCCGGTGTTCGACCAGCCGTCGCCGTACCGGCCGCTGCTGCGTGAAAGCCTGGGCGGGTTTTTCCCGGCGCTGGCCGAGGTGCCGCTGGCGGCCAGCTGGAACGGGCCGTCCGACCGCTCGGTGACCGGTTTGCCGTTCTTTGGCCGGCTGGACGGGCAGGGCAACGTGTTCTACGGCTTTGGTTACTCCGGCAGCGGCGTCGGGCCTTGCCACATGGGCGGGCAGATTCTGTCGTCGCTGGCACTGGGGCTGGACAACCCATGGACCCGTTCGCCGCTGGTCAAGGGGCCGCTGGGGCTGTTCCCGCCCGAGCCGATCCGCTACCTGGGCTCGCTGATGGTGCGCAATGCCATCCGCCGCAAGGAGCGGGCCGAGGACCGTGGGCTGCGGCCGCGCAGGCTGGATGTGCGCCTGGCGCGGTTTGCCGCGGCGGCGGGCAAGGCCGATAAAGGCTGATGAGATTTCTTGTCGAACACAGGCCAGAGGGCGTATAAACTGCACCCACTTTTGGCCGGTCGTTTCCTGAACCGGCCGCTGAAACAAGAGAGTCGACATGGGCGCACAGTGGAAAGCCAAACATAAAGAAGCCGCGGCCAACGCCAAAGGCAAGATCATGGGCAAGCTGTCCAAAGAGATCCAGATCGCCGCCAAGTCCGGCGCCGACCCGGACATGAACCCACGCCTGCGCCTGGCCATCGAGCAGGCCAAGAAGGCCTCGATGACCCGCGAGACCTTGGAGCGCGCAATCCGCAAGGGCGCGGGCCTGGACGGCGATGCCGTGCAGTACTCGGCGGTAAGCTACGAAGGTTTCGCCCCGCACCAGGTACCGCTGATCGTCGAGTGCCTTACCGACAACGTCAACCGCACCGTCGCGCAGATCCGCGTGCTGTTCCGCAAGGGCCAGCTGGGTGCCAGCGGTTCGGTGGCCTGGGATTTCAACCACGTCGGCCTGATCGAAGCCACCCCGAGCGGCGACGCCGACCCGGAAATGGCGGCCATCGAAGCCGGTGCCCAGGACTTTGAAGACGGCGACGAAGAGGGTTCGACCCTGTTCATCACCGACACCACCGACCTGGACGCGGTGCAGAAGGCCCTGCCGGAGCATGGCTTCACCGTGACCTCGGCGAAGATCGGCTACACCCCGAAGAACCCGGTGAGCGCGGCCACCCTGAGTGCCGAGGCGCTGGCCGAGGTGGAAGCGTTCCTCGAAGCCATCGACGAGAACGATGACGTGCAGAACGTTTATGTTGGTCTGACTGACTGATCTGCTTCTCTGGGGCCGCTTTGCGGCCCAATCGCCGGCAAGCCAGCTCCCACAGGTACAGCACAAGCCCCGATGGTTGTGGTGACCCTGTGGGAGCTGGCTTGCCGGCGATTGGGCCGGTCGATCCTCTGGAAGGGAGCCTGTATGAACCCCGCTTTCGCCTCCCTCAGTCTCGCTCACCTGCGCACCCTCGACCACCTGCTGCAGCTGAAGAACCTCAGCCACGCCGCCGAGCGCCTGGGCGTCAGCCAGTCCGCTCTCAGCCGCCAGCTGGCCCACCTGCGCGAAGCCTTCGACGACCCCTTGCTGGTACGCCAGGGCCGCGGTTACGTGCTCAGCGAACACGCCGAAGCCCTGGTCGAACCCCTGCGCCAGGTTCTCGAAGAGCTGCACGCCCTGCGCCAGCCCGCGGTGTTCGACCCGGCGCGCTGCGAGCGGCGTTTCTGCCTGGCTGCTTCGGACTACGTCGCCGAGCACATGCTGCCGCTGCTGGTGGCGGCGCTGGAGCGCGAAGCGCCGGGTGTATCGCTGGAGTACCGCACCTGGCAGGCCGGCCAGTACGCCTTGCTGGCCAGTGGCGAGATCGACCTGGCCACCACCTTGTTCGACGAGTCGCCACCCAACCTGCACGGGCGGCTGTTGGGCGAGGACCGCGCGGTGTGCCTGATGCGCCACGACCACCCGCTGGCCGCCCGCGGCGCGCTCAGCCAGGCCGACTACCTGGCGCACAAGCATGTGCGTATTTCCGGTGGAGGCGACAAGGACAGCTTCATCGACCGCCACTTGCGCGCCCAGGGCCTGCAACGGCGGGTCAGCCTGGAAGTGCCGTTCTTCTCTGCCACCGTGCAGGTGATCGCCAACAGCCAGGCGCTGGCCACCGTGCCCGAGCACATCGCCCGGCAGCTGTGCCGCCTGCATGATCTGGCCTGGCGGCCGTTGGGCTTCATCGACCACAGCCAGCGCTACTGGGTGGTGTGGCACCAGCGCCTGCAGGCCTCGGCCGAACACCGCTGGTTGCGCAACAGGGTGTTCGAGTTGTGGCGCCAGTCGCAGTTTGGCGTGCAGGGCGGGCATGCGGGTTTGCCATAGCAGGTATGCGTGAGGCGGGGTTATTCACTTCGGGATAGGTGCCTAGACTGGGGCATTGTGTTGCCTGTACCGGCCTCTTCGCGGGCACGCCCGCTCCCACAGGTACTGCATCGCTCTCAAGCCTGGTGCAATACCTGTGGGAGCGGGCGTGCCCGCGAAGAGGCCAGCACAGGCAGCGAACCACCCACAGGAGACCCCAGGTGACCCCCGAACAATTCCGCCAGTACGGCCACCAACTGATCGACCTGATCGCCGACTACCGCCAGACCGTCGGCGAGCGCCCGGTCATGGCCCAGGTCGAGCCTGGCTATCTCAAGGCCGCCTTGCCTGCTCAGGCCCCCAGGCAAGGCGAACCTTTCGCAGCGATCCTCGACGACGTCAACCAGTTGGTCATGCCCGGCCTGTCCCATTGGCAGCACCCGGACTTCTACGGTTACTTCCCTTCCAACGGCACCCTGTCGTCGGTCCTCGGTGACTTCCTCAGCACTGGCCTGGGCGTGCTGGGCCTGTCGTGGCAGTCCAGCCCGGCCCTGAGCGAGTTGGAGGAAGCCACCCTCGACTGGCTGCGTCAGCTGCTCGGCCTGTCTGACCAATGGAGCGGGGTGATCCAGGACACCGCATCCACCAGCACCCTGGTGGCGCTGATCTGCGCGCGGGAACGCGCCAGCGACTACGCACTGGTACGCGGCGGCCTGCAAGCCCAGGCCAGGCCGCTGATCGTCTATGTCAGCGCCCATGCCCACAGCTCGGTGGACAAGGCCGCATTGTTGGCCGGTTTCGGTCGCGACAACATCCGCCTGATCCCGACCGACGAACGCCATGCCCTGCGCCCGGAAGCACTGCAGGCGGCGATCGAGCAGGACCTGGCCGCCGGCAACCAGCCCTGCGCCGTAGTCGCGACCACCGGCACCACCGCCACCACGGCCCTCGACCCGCTGCGGCCGATCGGCGAGATCGCCCAGGCCCATGGCCTGTGGCTGCACGTGGACTCGGCCATGGCCGGCTCGGCGATGATCCTGCCGGAATGCCGCTGGATGTGGGACGGCATCGAGCTGGCCGATTCGCTGGTGGTCAACGCGCACAAGTGGCTGGGCGTGGCCTTCGATTGCTCGATCTACTACGTGCGCGACCCGCAGCACCTGATCCGGGTCATGAGCACCAACCCCAGCTACTTGCAGTCGGCGGTGGATGGCGAGGTGAAGAACCTGCGTGACTGGGGTATCCCGCTGGGCCGCCGGTTCCGTGCGTTGAAGCTGTGGTTCATGCTGCGCAGCGAGGGGGTCGAGGCGTTGCAGGCACGGCTGCGGCGTGACCTGGACAATGCCCAGTGGCTGGCCGGGCAAATCGGCGCGGCGGCGGAGTGGGAGGTGCTGGCGCCGGTGCAGTTGCAGACGTTGTGCATTCGCCATCGGCCGGCGGGGCTGGAAGGGGAGGCGCTGGATGCGCATACCAAGGGCTGGGCCGAACGGCTGAACGCGTCCGGGGATGCCTATGTGACGCCGGCGACGCTGGATGGGCGGTGGATGGTGCGGGTGTCGATTGGCGCATTGCCGACCGAGCGGGAGCATGTCGAACAGCTCTGGGCGCGCTTGCAGGAAGTGGTCAAGGGCTGAAACTGCCGGGGCCGCGTTGCGGCCCCGGCAATCGATCAGTGGCTCACTGCCTGAAAGCTACCTTTACGGCTAGCTTCATAGGTGGTCTTGTCCATCGGTTTGGCATCGGGGTTGCCAAGGTCTTCCATTGCCAGGCGATGGGTTTCCGGGGCGATGTACGCTGCCAGGGCACACACGCAGGTGATGAAGAACGCCAGGCCACCGACCACCAGCGGGATGTTGTCCGAACCAGGCGGGGCAACCAGGGCGAACAGTGCCGGCAGCATGGCGGTCAGCATGGTGCCGATGTTCTGCGCGATGGCCATGGCCGAAACGCGGTAGCGGGTGTGGAACAGCTCTGGGTAGAAGCTTGGGAACACCGCGTTGTAACCCTGGTACACCATGCCCCACATCACGATCGACGAGGCGAACGCCAGCGGTACGTTCTGGATGCTGATCGCATACAGGTAGACGAAGGCCAGCAGGCCCGAGCCCAGGCAACCGGCGATCATGGTCGGGCGACGGCCGATCTTGTCGGACAGGTTGCCGACAAACGGAATCACCAGCACCGCGACGATGTTGCCGACTACCGGAATCCACAGGTACACGCTCTTGTCGAAGCCGATGCCATAGGCCGGCTGCACCGCGTAGGCCGCACCGAAGATGGTGGCGACTACCGGGATCACGTTCATCAGGGCCATGAACATCACCAGCACCATGTGCTTCCAGCTGTGGCGGAAGGCTTCGCTGATCGGCGACTTGGCGACTTTGTCCTGCTTCTCTTCCTTCACGAACGCCGGGGTTTCGTGCACTTCCTTGCGAATGATGAAGCCGGCGATCAGCACGATGGCGCTCATCAGGAATGGAATGCGCCAGCCCCAGTCGTTGAAGGCTTCGCTGGGCATGAAGTAGGCCAGTGGCAGGAACACTGCCGCCGCCAACACCTGGCCAGCCTGCACGCCTTGCAGGGTGAAGCTGGCGTAGTAGCCCCGTCGACCGAACGGTGCGTGCTCCATGATCATGGAACTGGCCCCGGAGATTTCCCCGGCCACGGCAAAGCCCTGGATCAGGCGCAGCACCACCAGCAAGGCCGGGGCGAGCAGGCCGATGTCGTGGTAGGTGGGCAGCAGGCCCACGGCCATGGTCGACAGGCCCATCAGGAACATGCACAGCAGCAGTACGTTCTTGCGGCCGCGGGTGTCACCCCAGTGGCCCAGCACGAAGGCGCCGACCGGGCGCGCCAGGTAACCCACGCCGTAGGTGGCCAGCGAGGCAATGATGGCCATTTTCGGGTCGGTGTTGGGGAAGAAGATCTGCGGGAAAATCAGCGCAGCGGCCTGGGCGTAGATGAAGAAGTCGTAGTACTCGAGTGCCGAGCCTATCCATCCACTGGCGGTCGCTTTCTTGGCTTGAGAGCTGGAGTGAGCCATCGTTGTCTCCGTTGTTATTGTTGTTTGCACAGGTTCCGCCGGAGATTCGCCAAGGCAGGAGGCGAGGGTCGGTGTGCCTGCGTCTGTGGTTCATGTTGACCACGGGCCAGTGGGCTGGCAATTCGCTAAAACCGGTTTTGTGCGATAATCGAACGCAAAACTAACCATTCCGTACAAAGAGATTGAAGCGACGACTTTACCTGCGAATAATCGATCGTGCCAGGAACTGTGGTCCTGATTTTCCAGGTCTGGCCCAATCGCCGGCAAGCCAGCTCCCACAAGGCATGCGCCAATCCTGTGGGAGCTGGCTTGCCGGCGATAGGGCCGGTACAGGCAGCCCTGGCCTCAACCCTCTAACAACAAGGAACTCCCGCCATGCAGCGTTCGATCGCTACCGTGTCCTTGAGCGGCACCCTGCCGGAAAAGCTCGAAGCCATCGCCGCCGCCGGTTTTGACGGCGTCGAGATCTTCGAAAACGACCTGCTCTATTACGCCGGCAGCCCGCGCCAGGTACGGCAGATGTGCGCCGACCTGGGTATTGCCATCACCCTGTTCCAGCCGTTCCGCGACTTCGAGGGCTGCCGCCGCGACCGCCTGCAGAAAAACCTCGACCGCGCCGAGCGCAAGTTCGACCTGATGCAGGAACTGGGTACCGACCTGGTGCTGGTGTGCAGCAACGTCCAGGCCGATGCCCTGGGCGAAGAGCAATTGCTGGTCGACGACCTGCGCCTGCTGGCCGAGCACGCTGGCAAACGCGGCCTGCGCATTGGATACGAAGCCCTGGCCTGGGGCCGCCACGTCAACACCTACCAGCAAGTCTGGAACCTGGTGCGCCAGGCCGACCACCCGGCCCTCGGGGTGATTCTCGACAGCTTCCACACCTTGTCGCTCAAGGGCGACCCGAGCGCGATCCGCGACATCCCCGGCGACAAGATCTTCTTCGTGCAAATGGCCGACGCGCCGATCCTGGCCATGGATGTGCTGGAGTGGAGCCGCCACTTCCGCTGCTTCCCGGGGCAGGGCGAGATGGACATGGCCGGTTTCCTGGCGCCAATCCTTGCCACCGGCTACCGCGGGCCGCTGTCGCTGGAAATCTTCAACGATGGGTTCCGCGCCGCACCGCCCCGGCAGAACGCCGCCGACGGCCTGCGTTCGCTGCTGTACCTCGAAGAGCACACCCGCCTGCGCCTGGAGCAGGAAGGTACCCCGATCGAGCCCGGTGTGCTGTTCACCCCGCCGGCGGCCAGTGCCTATGACGGCGTGGAGTTCCTCGAATTCGCAGTCGACGAAGCCGTTGGCGCGCGCCTGGGCAGCTGGCTGAAGCGCCTGGGCTTTGCCGATGCAGGCAAGCACCGCAGCAAAGAGGTGCAGCTGCTGCGCCAGGGCGATATCAACATTGTGCTGAACGCCGAACCCTATTCCTTCGGCCACAACTTCTTCGAGGCCCACGGGCCGTCGCTGTGCGCCACCGCGCTGCGGGTCAAGGACCAGCAAGCCGCCCTGAAGCGCGCCACCGCCTTCCGTGGCCAGCCGTTCCGTGGCCTGGTCGGGCCCAACGAGTGCGAAGTGCCGGCGGTACGTGCGCCAGATGGCAGCCTGCTGTACCTGGTGGAGCAGGGCACTGCCGGCCAGACCCTGTACGACACCGACTTCAGCCTGGACAAGAACGCCACGGCCACCGGCGGCCTGCGCCGTATCGACCACATGGCCCTGGCCCTGCCGGCCGAGTCGCTGGACAGCTGGGTGCTGTTCTACAAGAGCCTGTTCGATTTCGCTGCCGACGACGAAGTGGTGCTGCCGGACCCTTATGGCCTGGTCAAGAGCCGCGCCCTGCGTAGCCAGTGCGGCACCCTGCGCCTGCCGCTGAACATCTCGGAAAACCGCAACACCGCCATCGCCCATGCGCTGTCCAGCTACCGCGGTTCGGGCGTGCACCACATCGCCTTCGATTGCGACGACATCTTCCGCGAAGTGGCGCGGGCCAAACTGGCTGGGGTACCGTTGCTGGAGATCCCGCTGAACTACTACGACGACCTGGCGGCGCGTTTCGATTTCGACGACGAGTTCCTCAGCGAACTGGCCTACTACAACGTGCTGTACGACCGCGATGCCCAGGGCGGCGAGCTGTTCCACGTGTACACCGAGCCGTTCGAAGAGCGTTTCTTCTTCGAGATCATCCAGCGCAAGGGAGGGTATGCCGGTTACGGGGCGGCCAACGTTGCGGTGCGCCTGGCAGCCATGGCCAAGGCCCGCAGCGGGGCGGCGCGCAAGCCAGTCCTGTAGTTGCTGCCTGTACCGGCCTCATCGCCGGCAAGCCAGCTCCCACAGGATCACCACGGCCCGATAGGCCAGTGCAGTACCTGTGGGAGCTGGCTTGCCGGCGATGAGGCCGGTAAAGCCACTGCGGTTCAGCGCCCCTCGGCCACCAACAGCAGCGACTGCGGCAGCGCACTCTGCGGGTGCTGTGGCTCCTGCAGGCTGACCAGCCGCAACCCCGCCATGTCCAGCGCGTTCAACCAGCTGGCCAGGGTACGGAAGTACCACGGCATCACCTGCCAATCCCCGGCGAACCCGGCAAACGCCTCCTCCCGCCAGCCATCCTGGTAATCCCCATCCGCCACGCTCCACGGGTGCAGGGTCTGGATCACCAGCGCACCGCCGGGCGCCAGCAACGCATTCATCGCCGCCAGCAACGGGATAATGTCCTGCTGCAACAGGGCGAAGTTGGCACAGATCAGGTCATAGTCCTTGCCAACATAGGCCTGCCCGGCGGCCAGCTGTGCATAGCTGGCCAGGTGCACCTCGGTGGAACCTGCAGCACGCGCGGCATCCACCAGCGTCCGGTCTCCATCCACACCTACCGCCTCGATACCCCGGTCGCCCAGCGCGCGCAGGAGCCAGCCTTCACCACAGCCCAGGTCGAGCACCCGTTCGGGCTGGCGGCCCAGGATCGCCAGCAGGATGGCCTGGTCGGTAACCTGTCGGCGGCTCTCGATACTGCCGCTGCGCACCGCATCGATCCAGGCCTGGGCGTTGTGCTGCCAGCTGTCGAGCAAGGCGTCTTCAGGGTTGCGCATGGTCATTTCCTTTGTACTCGTTTTCGCGCTGCGGCCGCCAGAGCGCTCAGCCGGCCGCAGCGCGCTGTCGCTTGATCCGGTACATATCGCCATCAGCATGGCGCAGCAGCATGTCGGCATCGTTGCCGTCCTCGGGGAAACGGGCCACGCCAATGCTGCAGGATGGCGCATCGATGCCCGCAAACTCGGCGCCGAGTGGCTCGGCCATGGTGGCCAGGATGCGTGCCACCTGCTCGGCGATGGCCTCTGGCGACACGTAGTCGGTCAGCAGCACGGTGAACTCGTCACCACCCATCCGCGCCACTGTATCGGTCGCACCTACGCAGCCTTCCAGGCGCCGCGCCAGGGTGCACAGCACCCGGTCACCCACGCTGTGGCCATGGTTGTCGTTGATGTCCTTGAAGTCATTGATATCGATGAACAGCAACGCCAGCGGGTGGTTGTGTTGCCGGGCCGCGGCAAGGGCGGTGTCCAGCCGCTCATTGAACATGGCCCGGTTGGCCAGGCGGGTGAGTGGGTCGTGGTGGGCCAGGAAGCGCAGTTCCTCCTCGGCCTGGCGTTGGGCGGTGACATCCCGCGCCACACCGATGCGGGCATCGGCCTCATCGGACCAGCAGGCGGCCCACAGGATATGCACGATACCGCCATCCTTGCGGATGTAGCGGTTGCGGAAGTCGTAGTGGGATTGGCCGTTCATCACCCGGACGATCGATGCGCGGGTGATCGCCAGGTCGTCAGGGTGCATGTAGTCGGTGATCGGGGTGCCGATCAGTTCGCAGGCCCGGTAGCCCAGCAGCGCCTCGCAGGCATCGCTGACGAAAACGATCTGGTTGTCCCGGTCGACCACGAACACCGTGTCCAGCATCAGGTGGATCAGCCTGGGGTATAACGCTTGCAGGTCTACGGGCATGGGGCAGGGTGTCCGCGGCGGGGTGACCGATCATAGCCTGAAATGGAGCAAAATGCGGTAGGCGCCGCATACCCTGTGGGAGCGGCCTTGCGTCGCGATGGGCTGCGCAGCAGCCCCAGGGTTTCAGCACCAATGCAGAAATTGCCGGGGCCGCTTTGCGGCCCTTTCGCGACACAAGGCCGCTTGTATGGTGATACTCGAAGGGGTGGTGGGACGAAAAAGCCGAATCTGACTGTTCACAGCAGTACAGACCGTGGGAGAACTCGCCCCACCCCTT